>JBKGZF010000001.1:0-25985 GCA_046545715.1 Nitriliruptoraceae bacterium
TGGCTCCCATCCACCGGTTCACGTCAGGGCGTCGTGCACCCTCGCTCCCCACAGAACACTACTACGAACGAAGACAGTTGCAAGCCCGACAGGCCAGACGAGACCGTCCACGGCAGCTCACGTCGAGCCGCTCAGCCGGTGGTGACCTCCTCGGCGACCTGGTCGCGCAGGTCGCGCTTGAGGATCTTGCCGACCGGGTTGCGGGGTAGCTGCTCGACGATCTCGAGGCGCTCGGGAAGCTTGTAGGAGGCCACCTGCTGCTCACGCAGGTGGTCGACGAGCTCAGCGAGCGTCGGTGGCTCGTCACCCGCGGGCACGACCACCACGCACGTGCGCTCACCCAGCTCCTGGTCCGGCAGTCCGATCGCGGCCACCTCGGCGACCTTCGGGTGGGAGAGCACGAGCCCCTCGACCTCAGCCGGCGAGATGTTGTAGCCGCCACGCACGATCAGGTCCTTGGCGCGATCGACGAACCGCAGCAACGTGAGCTCGCCCGCGTCGTCCGGCACGATCTCGAAGACATCGCCGGTGCGCAGATAGCCCTGGTCGTCGAAGGCCTGCAGGCCCTGCTCCTCGGCACGCCAGTAGCCGGCGAACACCGTGGGACCGGTGATCCGCAGCTCACCGGGGTAGCCGGGCTCGGTGATCTCGCGACCGGTGATGACGTCCACCAGCCGGGTGCGCGTCCCCTGGCTCACCCCGTTGGGCCAGGACAGCCCCTCAGCACCGAACCACGGGAAGTACTGCGCGCGGTTGGCGGGGTCGGGCACGGTCGCGGGGTCGCCGATCAGCGCGATCCCCTCGTTGGAGCCGAAGAAGTTGGTGACCTCGATGCCGTAGCGGTCCTTCCAACCCTCGACCATCCAGGTCGACAGCGGGGCCGAGCCGGAGCCGATCACCTTCAGCGAGGACACATCGGCCTGCTCGAGCAGCTCCTCCTTGGCGAGCAGGAGGTTGAGCACGGCGGGCGGCGCCACGGTGTAGGTCGGCCGCTCGACGGCGATCTGCTTGAGGAAGGTGGGCAGATCGAACGGGTGGTGCATGATCAGCTGTGCGCCCGTCATCAGCCACGGCACCATCATCCCGCCGATGCCGGCCATGTTGACCATCGGGAAGGGGTTGAGCAGCACGTCGCTGGCGTCCAGCGGCGGCGCATCGGTCGTCGCCCGGGCGATGGCCATCCAGTCCGCCGAGGTCCGCGGCACCCCCTTGGGCGCGGACTCGGTCCCCGAGGTCCAGCACAGCGTCACCGCGTCGTTGGCGTGGTGGCTCCACTCACCGACACGCTGCTGCAGCGTGGCACGATCCGGGGCGCCTTCGACATCGAGGGCGACGACCTGGTCGTGCTCCTCGGCACCGAGCGCCAGCACGGTGTGCACCGACGGCGTGCGGTCACGGATGGCGACCAGCTCCTCGGCGTCGGCGCGCTCGCCGATTCGCGCGGCGGTGACCATGGCGACCATGCCACCGATGTCGGCGAGCTGGATGATCTCGTGCGCCCGGAACTGGACGGGGAACGGCGAGGCGATCGCGCCGATCCGCATGATGGCGAGCAATGTCGCCGGCAGCTCCACGATGTTGGGCAGCTGGACCCCGACGACGTCGTCACGCTGGATGCCGGCGGCGAGCAGCGCCGAGGCGATCGAGTCGACGCGCGCGTCGAGGTCGCGCCAGGCCCAGCGCTTGGGCTGCCCACCGACCAGCTCGTCGCGGTTGGGCGGGTCGGCGACGGCGAGCTCGTCGCCGCGTTCGCGGACCTGACGGTCCAGCACGTCGAGGAGGGTCTCCTGCGACCACCAGCCCGCCTCGACGTAGGCGTCGTACACGTCCTGTCCATGCAGCCTCATGCTCACCCTTCTCGATCCTCAGCCGACACCGGACCCCGTGGCGCATCGGATGATCGGCCCCCGACCACGACGGACGGACCGTGGTCAGCGCCGCCCGGCACCTGGCCGAGACGAGGACCACCGTCTCCCTCCACCGTCGACGGACCTGCCTCCCACCATCGACGCAGGAACGCTTCGTTGGGCGAAGCGCTACTGGAAGTGAAGTCAACAACCTGGCCGCGCCTAGGTCAAGCGGCGGCGCGCCCTGCTGAGCCAACCGGTCACCGACGAAGCGAGGCCCATCGGCTCAGGCGCGCGGCTTGGACATCCCGGCAGCGACCAGCCGGTACGCGTCCTCGTCGCTGTCGCGCACTAGGTGGGCGAGGCTCTCGAGCCCGGCCGTGAGCGCGCTTTCGGGCACGCCCCGTGCAGCGAGCAGCGGCTCGAGCCATCCGAGGAACTCGGTGTACACCGCGGGATCGTCGACCAGCCGTGCCGCCGCGAGATAGCGCACGATGTAGACCAGATCCTCACGGGTACGGGCGCGCTGGCGTTTGTCGTAGGCCTGCAGTTCCGGGAAGCGCCGCTCCAGGTCGACGAAGGCGACATCAGCCAGATCGCCCGAACGCTGATCGAGCTCCAGGGCACCCTGATCGAGCCCGACCGGCTCACCGGAGACGGTGGGCGGCGCCTCGCGCCAGGCGCGCAGGATCTCCAACGCCTCGGCGACGTCGCTTCCGTAGGCGTCGGCACCGAGCACGGCGGCCCGGGCGGGGGTCAGCGCGCGGCCACCCACGAGGACCGCGACACCTTGACGATGTGCTGCATCCACGAGACGGGCAGTGCCGAGGTAGGACAGCGCGAGGTTGCAGGTCACCGCCAGCGCGTCTGGGCGACGCCTGGCGAGGAAGGCAGCGACGTCGTCCGCCGGCGTCGAGGCCCCGAGGTAGTCCACCCCCGCACCTCGCGCGCGCAGCAGCTCGGCGAACATCTGCGAGGCCAGTGCATGCCAGTCGCCCTCCGCACAAGCGACGACGACCTGACCCTGTGGCTCGACCGGGGTGGCGGTGCTGGTGGCGAGGGCCTCGAGGGCGGCCTGGGACACGCCGGTGACCAGGTGCTCGTCGGCGGTCGTCCACTGCGCGCGCTGCCAGCGCTCACCGACCTCGTGCTGCGCCGCACCCAGCAGGTCGGTGATCAGAACTGCGGGCGGCATGCCCTCGTCGACGAGGTCGAGGACCCGGCGCACTGCGCGACGGCGGTCCCCGGCGATGGCCAGCTCGAGGTAGTGCTCGACGTCCGCGGCCGCGATCGTCGCGCTCATCGTGCGACGATCTCGAAGCGGTGGAACGTCTCCGGTCGTGGCCGCAGCTCACCACCCGGGATCCGCGCGTGGGAACGGCGGTGATCCTCCGAGGCCATGTAGGCCCGGAAGTCCTCCTCGCGGTTCCACCACGACACCATGACGAACTCGGTCGGGTCCTGACGGTCGGCCCAGACCTCCAGGTGCTTGAAGCCAGGCCAGCGCTCGACCAGCCGCAGGCGCTCGTCGAAGGCAGAGACGAGCTCGTCGCGACCACCTTCCGGCACCGACAGACGGCTGTGGGCAACGAACCCGCCCGTGCTCGGTCGCTCTACGACCTGCGTCGCCCGATCGGTGGTGGTCGTAGGGCGCGAGCCCGCCTCGGCCCACGCCCATCGGTCACGTCCGGCCGTCTTGGCGGCGTAGAGGGCCACATCGACCACCCGCATCACATCGTCGACCTCGCCCTCCACCCGGGCGATCCCCGCCGAGAAGCTCACCGGCTGCGGCCGCGTGCGTTCCCAGGTCGAGCGCAGCCGCGCGAGCAGCGCCTCCGGGTCCGGCGGCGCCGGTTCGCTGCCTGGCAGCACGATCAGGAACTCCTCACCGCCGTAGCGGCCGGCGAGGTCGCGCGCCCGCACCGTGTCGGTGATCGCGCGACCGAAGGCTCTGAGCACCCGGTCTCCCTCGATGTGGCCGTGGGTGTCGTTGAGCTCCTTGAAGTGGTCGAGGTCGAGCATGACGACCACGTCCCCGCGTGTCAGACGCCCCAGGACACGCCCGAGCACCCGGCGGGTGGCAAGCCCCGAGAGCGGATCGGTCTCAGCCTCCTCGACCAGCCGCGAGGTCCGCTCGGCCAGCTCCAATGCGCGGTTGGCGTCACGGACGAACGCGGGCAGGTGGCGCGCGAGGTGCAGGTGGGCGAGGCTCACCGCCGGCGCCGCCGGCAGCACGGGCTCACCCACCCCGAAGGAGACGTCGACCGGCAAGGCGTCCTCGCCTACCTGCGCCGCGGGCGTCAACCGTCCGCCCAACGCCTTCACCAGTTCGCTGGCAACGACGCGTGCATCCTCAGGGCCGGCGATTCGCAACAGCTCGCGCGTCGCGGCCAGCACCACCTGCTCCACGGCGCCATCGCTGGCGTCCTGACGCTCGGGCTGTGCTGGCGCGTGCTCGTCCCCATCGCTGCGACTATCCGCACCGGTGGAGGAGGAGATGCGCATCCGGGTCCTGACGACCTCTGACGGTCGAGCCACGCCATGGCGGCGAGACCGTCAGGGTACCGCCGGTGGGATGCGTGCACCGGGGCGTCCACCCCTCGGCCGCGACTCAGTGATTGGACCTGGAGGGCCCACCCGGGTCGGACTGCAGCCAGGGACCGCCACGCAGCCTTGCCAGCCAGGGAACCGGGGCTTCGTCGGCCTCCTCGGCTCCGCTGGGGCGCATGAGCGAGCGTCGGTAGTCGCGGTTGAGCTGGCCGATCACGTCAAGCCCGATGTCGGCCGGGCAGGCCGGCACGCATTCGCCCATGCTGGTGCACGAACCGAACGACGCTTCCATCGTGCGCACCATGGAGCGGACCCGGTCGTAGCGCTCGATCTGTCCCTGCGGGAGGGTGGCGAGGTGGGCCACCTTCGCGCCGGTGAACAGCTGCGCCGCAGCGTTCGGACAGGCGGCGACACAGGCTCCGCAGCCGATGCATGCCGCATGGTCCATGGCGGCCTCGGCCTCGCGCTTGCTCACCGGGTGGGTGTGCGCCTCGGGTGCCGCGTTGGTCGCGGTGGAGACGAACCCACCCGAGGCGATGATCCGATCCAGCGCGGAGCGATCGACGACGAGGTCCCGGACGACGGGGAACGCCCGCGCACGGAACGGTTCGAGCGTGACGACGTCACCGTCGTCGAAGCTGCGCACCCGCTGCAGGCAGGCGGGCGTGGTGTCCACCGGCCCGTGAGGACGGCCGTTGACCATCACCCCGCACGACCCGCAGATCCCCTCCCGACAGTCATGGTCGAAGGCGACCGGCTCACGTCCCTCGGCGACCAGCCGTGCGTTGAGCATGTCGAGCAGCTCGAGCACGCTCGTCTGGGGTTCGACCTCGTCGACCTCGTAGCGTTCGAACCCACCGGGCTCCTGCGGGGCGGATTGCCGCCAGACCAGCAGCGTCAGGCGCATCACTTGTAGCTCCTGGTCGTCAGTGGCACGTGTCGGAAGGTCAGCGGCTCCTTGTGGCGGGTCGGACGGCCGTCCGGTCCAGGCGGGGCCCAGGCCGAGCCGCAGGCCCACCGCTCGTCGTCGCGCAGGGCCTCACCCTCCTCGGTCTGATGCTCACGTCGGAAGTGCGCGCCGGCCGACTCGTCGCGATCGAGCGCGTCCAGGGCCATCAGCTCGGCGAGCTCGAGGTAGTCGGCGACCCTGCCGGCGCGCTCGAGCTCCTGGTTGAGCTGCCGCTGCCCGCCGACGACCCGCAGATCGTCCCAGAAGTCCGCGCGCAACGACCTGATCGCCTCGAGCCCTTCGCTGAGACCCTCGGCGCTGCGCTCGACCCCGACGTGGTCCATCAGCAGCCGACCGAGCTCGCGGTGGTAGTCGTCCGGTGACCGCTCGCCCTGGATCGACAGCAGGTGCTGGACGCGCTCTCGTGTGTCGGAGACGGTCGCGACGACGTCAGGGTGGTCCTGCGGCAACGGTTCGGTGCCGAGCAGCGGAGCGAGGTAGCCGGCGACCGTCCAGGGCAGCACGAACCACCCGTCCACCGATGCGCTCAACAGCGAGTTGGCGCCGAGCCGGTTTGCCCCGTGGTAGTTGAAGCTCGCCTCGCCACCGACGAACAGGCCGGGGATGCTGCTCATCTGGTCGTAGTCGGTCCACAGCCCACCCATGACGAAGTGGGGTCCGGGCGCGATCCGCATGGGACCGGCATAGGGGTCCTCGCCGGTGGCGTCGATGTAGAGGTCGAAGAGGTTGCCGTAGCGCTCCTCCATCGTCCGTCGCCCCAGCCTGGCGATCGCATCGGCGAAGTCGAGGTAGACCCCGTTGCGCAGCGGACCGACCCCCTTGCCCGCGTCGAGCTGGGCCTTCGCGGCGCGCGAGGAGATGTCGCGGGGCGCCAGGTTGCCGAAGGAGGGGTAGAGCCGCTCGAGGTAGTAGTCACGGTCCTGCTCGGGGATGTCCTGGGGCGCCCGGTCGTCCCCCGGCTGCTTGGGCACCCACACCCGGCCGTCGTTGCGCAGCGACTCGCTCATCAGGGTCGTCTTCGACTGCCACTCGCTGGAGAGGGGCAGCGAGGTGGGGTGGAACTGCACGAAGCTGGGGTTGCCGAACAGCGCCCCCCGACGATGCGCCCGCCACGTCGCGGTGACGTTGGACGACTTCGCCAACGTGCTCTTGAAGTAGACGTTGCCGTAGCCGCCGGTCGTAAGGACCACGGCGTGGGCGGTGTGAGCGGTGATCTCTCCGCTGACCATGTCACGCACGACGATGCCCGCGGCCCGACCGTCCGAGACGATCAGGTCGAGCATCTCCGCGCGGGTGTGCAGCTTCAGTCGCCCTGCCCCCACCTCCTTGAGCAGCTGCTGGGACCCTGCGAGCTGGAGCTGCTGGCCGGTCTGGCCACGGGCGTAGAACGTGCGCGAGACCTGGACGCCGCCGAACGAGCGCGTGGCGATCTGGCCGCCGTACTCGCGGGCGAAGGGCACGCCTAACGCGGTCAGGTGGTCGATGACACGCACCGAGAGCTCGGCGAGGCGGTACGCGTCGGCTTCCCGGGAGCGGAAGTCGCCGCCCTTGATCGTGTCGCGGAAGAGTCGGTCCACCGAGTCCCCGTCAGCCTTGTAGGCCTTGGCGGCGTTGATGCCGCCCTGCGCCGCGACGCTGTGTGCGCGACGCGGCGCGTCGTGGAGGGTGAACGCCTCCACCTGGTAGCCGAGCTCCGAGAGCGTCGCCGCGGTGCCGGCGCCCGCGAGGCCGGTGCCCACGACGATCACCTTGAAGCGCCGTCGGTTGGCCGGGCTGACGAGCTTGAGGTCCAGCAGGTGCTGCTCCCACATGGTCGAGAGCTCACCGCTCGGGGTGGCGGCGTGGACCTCGTCACCGACGGCCCGCAGGCGGTCGAGTTCGAGCGACATCGTGGCTCCTGTCGGCCGTCCGGGACCCTGCACCGGCGGCATCGTCCGGCCCGGCTGCGGAGCAGCCGGGCCGGACCACCGGTCAGTAGATGCCCACCAGCCCCATCCACAGCGCGCCGATGACGCCGAAGATCAGCACGTTGATCACGCTGGAGACGAACCCGTACTGCCACCACTTGCCGAGGCTGTTGTAGCCGGAGCCGAACAGCACCGGTGCAGGGCCGGTCGAGTACTGGGTGAGGCCACCCATCAGGTTGGAGGCGAAGGCCAGCAGGAAGGTGGCGAGCAGCGGCGGGGCACCCGTCGCCAGTGCGGCGACCAGGAAGGTGGGGAACAGCGCGGTGACGTGGGCGGTGTTGGAGGCGAAGAAGTAGTGGATGTAGAGGTAGGCGAGCAGCAGGATCGCCAGTGCCGGCGGCCAGCTCATACCACCTGTGAAGCCCTCGATCGACTCACTGATCCAGCCGATGACGCCGTACTCGGTGAGGAATGACGCCATCGTCACCAGCACCGCGAACCACACCAGGGTGTCCCAGGCCGACTGCTCCTTCTTGACGTCGTCCCAGGTCAGCACCGTGGTCAGCAGCAGCACCGACAGTCCGATCATCGCCGCGAGGGTGGCGCCGATCCCGAAGGCGTTGTCGCCGAAGATCCACAGGGCGATCAGGAGCACGAAGACCCCGAGCGTGATCCTCTCCACCTGCTGCAGCGGACCGAGCTCCGCGAGCTTCTCCCGGGCGATCTCGGTCGCCGCTGGGGTCTCGGTAACCGTCGGCTTGGACAGCTTGAACAGCACGTAGGGCAGGACGATGAGGGCGACCAGCCCCGGCACGCTGGCGGCCAGTGCCCACTGCCCCCAGGTCAGCTCGACCCCTTCGGCCGCGGCGAGCTCGGCGGCCAACGGGTTGGCCGCCATCGCCGTGAGGAACATCGCCGAGGTGACGGCGTTGACCTGGAACGCCGAGGCCATCAGGAACGAGCCGATGCGCTCGGGCCCCGCATCCGGCTCGCTGTCGTAGGCCACGGCGAGTGAGCGCGCGACGGGGAAGATGATCCCGCCGGCGCGCGCGGTGTTGGAGGGGGTCGCCGGTGCGATGACCAGGTCGGTCGCGGCCAGTCCGTAGCTCAGCCCAAGTGTCTTCTTGCCGAGCATGCGGACGAACAGGTAGGCGATCCGCGTCCCGAGGCCGGTCTTGATGACCGCGCGCGAGATGAGGAACGCGATCACGATGAGCCAGATCACGCTGTTGCTGAAGCCCGACAGCGCATCATCGAGCGTCAGCGCCTGGAGCACGGTCGCGATCGTCAGCCCGATCAGCGCGATGGCGCCCATCGGCAGAGGCTTGGCGATGATCGCGACGATCGTGGCGACGAAGACCGCCAGCAGCACCCATCCCTCGGGCTCCACCGCCGCTGGGGTGGGGATCAGGAAGATGAGCACGCCGATCACGGGCGGGACCAGCCAGCGCATCAGCGTCTTGCCCAACGGCTCCTCGTGTGTCTGGGGACCGGGGGGCGGTTCGCCTCCGACCGAGCCGGAGCGGCTCTGTCCCTGTGCGGATCCGACCGACATCATCGACCTCCTCGCCCGTCACGATCGGGCGCGACGTCCACGCGACACGGCGCTGTGGGGTGGGGTGGGGCGCAGGTGTGCCACCTGCGCAGCATCGTGATTGACGCTACGCCCATGCGTGCTGGCCGGGTACACGCAGAGGTCACCGCCTGAGCCGCACTTGGACCAGAGATGAGGGTGTACGAATCCCCTAGCCGCGGATCCCCTGACGCCAGCAGCTGTCCGGTTGGCGGTCACCGGACCGTGCCCACCGGCCGACGACAGACGCCGAACTCCCCTGATGTGAGCAGCACCGGGCCACACCGTCAGGACCCTGCCGGGACCTTCGCCCCTCGCGGACGAACGGGGGCGGTCCCAGACTGACACATGCGGTGCCGTGCTCCCGCGGCCACGGGCCGCTGCAGGGACCGATATGGCCCGAACCCCCGCCCCGACAGACACCGCCTCACCACCGCCTGCCGAGGATGGCTCCGCACAGGTCTCCTGGCACGCGCTGTCACCGGACGAGGTGGCCGCACAGCTTGACGCCGATCTCGGTGGACTCACCCGACAGCAGGCCGCCAGCCGCCTCGAGCGCTTCGGACCCAACCGCTTGGAGCCACCCAAGCCCACACCGAGGTGGCGGATCCTGCTGCGGCAGTTCCAGAGCCCGCTGATCTACATCCTGCTGATCGCCACCGTGATCGCGGCAGCGCTAGGAGAGTTCCAGGACGCGGCCTTCATCGTGGCCGTGCTGCTGCTCAACGCGATCATCGGCTACTTCAACGAGAGCCGCGCAGAGCAGGCGGTGATGGCGCTGGCCAGCGCCGTGCGCGCCCGCGCACGCGTCCGTCGCAATGGACACGCCATGGACGTCGATGGCGAGGAGGTCGTCCCCGGCGACGTCCTGCTGCTCGAGTCCGGGATGCGGGTCAGCGCTGATGTGCGGCTGCTGACCACACGTGGCCTGCAGATCGACGAGTCCCTGCTGACCGGGGAGTCGCTACCGGTCGACAAGGAGGCCGCCGAGCCCCTCGCCCAGGAGACAGCGCTCGCCGATCGGCGCAACCTCGCCTTCGCCGGCACGGTGGTGACCTCCGGACGCGCGTCCGGTCTGGTGGTGGCCACCGCCGATTCGACGGCCGTCGGCCACATCGCTGCACGGCTGGCGGCCACACCACCCCAGCCGCCGCCGCTGGTGGTCAGCCTCGAGCGCTTCGCCCGCGTCATCGGCTGGGTCGCACTGGGCTTGATCGGGGTCATCCTCGTCGTCGGCCTGCTGCGCGGCGAGGAGTTCGGTGAGCTGCTCCTCGGTGCCGTAGCCCTCGCGGTCTCGGCGGTGCCCGAGGGCCTACCGATCGCCCTGACGGTCGCCCTCGCCGTCGCGGTGTCCCGCATGGCCAAGCGCCGGGTGGTGATCCGCCACCTGCCCGCGGTGGAGGGGCTTGGCAGCTGCGGAGTGATCTGCACGGACAAGACCGGCACGCTCACCCGCAACGAGCTGACGGCCGAGCAGGTCGTCGCCGGTGGCGAGCGCTACACGGCAACGGGGACCGGCTACGTGCCCGAGGGTGAGCTGCGCCATGACGGCCGACCCGTCGTAGCCGCGGAGCACGAAGGGCTGTGGCGGCTGTTGCGTGCCGCCAGCCTGGCCAACGAGAGCTCACTGGCCGCGGACGAGGAGGCACCCGAGGGCTGGACGTGGTCGGGCGATCCCACCGACGTCGCGCTGCTCGCGCTCGCGCTCAAGGGCGACCTCGACCCGGAGCGGTTCCAGGCCGAGCACCCGCAACGCACGGCCGTCCCCTTCGAGCCCGTGCGTCGCTACGGGGCCAGCTACCACCTGGCCGACGGCAGCGGCGGACTGGTCTGCGTCAAAGGAGCGCCAGAGCGCGTCCTGGCGATGTGCGATCGCGAGTTCGACGCTGCCACGCAGACCACCCGTCCCCTCGACCGCGACGCCTGGAACACGGCGATCGAGGAGCTGATGGGCGCGGGGCAGCGGGTCATCGGCATCGCCGACGACCACACCCCCGAGCCCGTCGAGGAGGGCTCCACGCCGCCCGAGCCGACCGAACTGGTCTTCCTGGGACTGGTGGGCATGGCCGACCCGCCACGTGACGGGGTGGCCGAGGCCGTGGAGAGCTGCCGCATGGCAGGCATCCGGGTGGTGATGGTCACCGGGGACCATGCCACGACCGCACGGGTCATCGCCCAGCGGGTACGGCTCGCCGACGTCGACGCGCCGGTGCTCGAAGGGGAGGCCCTCCAGGCACTCGACGAGGACGCACTACGTGCCGCGGTCGAGCGCCACGACATCGTCGCCCGGGTGGCCCCGGAGGACAAGCTGCGCGTGGTCGAGGCCTGCCAACTCAACGGCGACTACGTGGCGGTGACCGGCGACGGGGTCAACGACGCACCCGCCCTGCGCCAGGCGAACCTCGGCATCGCCATGGGGCGCTCCGGCAGCGACGTCGCCCGAGAGGCTTCCGAGCTGGTCATCACCGACGACAACTTCGCCAGCATCGTCGCCGGTGTCGAGGAGGGCCGCACCGCCTACGACAACGTCCGCAAGGTGATCTACCTGCTCATCTCGACCGGCGCCGCCGAGGTCACCTTGATGCTCTCGGCACTGCTACTCGGCTTGGGCGTCCCGCTCACGGCTGTCCAGCTGCTGTGGCTCAACCTGGTGACCAACGGCATCCAGGACGTCGCGCTCGGCTTCGAGCCCGGCGAGCGAGGGGTGCTGCGTCGCCCTCCGCGTCCACCGCAGGAGCCCATCTTCGATCGCGTCATGATCGAGCGGACGCTGGTCGCCGCGGTGGTGATGGGCGGGATCAGCCTGTGGCTGTGGGCATCGAACCAGGATCTGCCGGTGGCCGACGCCCGCAACCTGGTGATGCAGCTGTTCGTGCTGTTCGAGATCCTGCACATCGGCAACGCCCGCTCCGAGCGCATCTCGCTGTTCCGCCTCAGCCCGCTGCGCAACCCCGTGCTGCTCGGCGGCACCAGCCTGGCCCTCGCCGTGCACCTGCTGGCGACCTACACGCCGCTGCTGCAGAACGTCCTCGGGGTGGAGCCGATCTCGCTCATGCAGTGGGCGGAGCTGTTGCTGCTGGCCTCGAGCATCGTGGTGGTCATGGAGCTCCACAAGTGGCTGCGGGGATCCGCAGGTGCGAGACGCACTGCTCCGGCTGCGCCCACGGGATGAGATCCTCGGCCTCGACATCCGCACCGAGCTCCCCGAGTGCGCCGCGCATGAGCCCGAGGTGGACCGAGCAGACGACCTGCTGGTGCTCCTGAGCGACCTCGAGGAAGGGGCAGCGCCGCAGCAGCAGCCGCGGTCGGGCGGGATCGTCCTCGTCGAGCCGCGGCTCGAAGCCGAGCTCATCGAGCAGCGCCACCAGCCGCTCGATCGCAGCGGCGGGCTCCAGCTTGGTGAACGGCGCCGGGGATCCGACCACGTAGCTGCCCCAGCCGGCCCCGGCCGCCTCGGCCGCGTTTGCGCCGTCCTCCACGGTCGCGTCGAGGTAGCTCGCCAGGATCCCAGCGAGGAAGCGGTAGCCGTGCTCCTCGTCGCCCGCTGACGCGACCCTGTCCGGCTCGACGGCGCGGTAGAGCAGCCTCGGGCGGCCCGGCCGCTCGCGCTGCTCGACCACCGGCTCCACGAGCCCGGCCTCCTCCAGGACCCCGAGATGCGTGCGCACGGTGTTGACGTGCAGCCCGACCCGCTCGGCGAGCGTGGACGCATCGAGGTCGGGCTCAGCGCCCAGCACCTCGAGCAGGCGCGTGCGGACCTCGTTGGACAGGGCACGGTGAACGCGGGTCTCGGGCGGACCCAAGCGGTCCGGTGTCCTGGTCATGGTCCGATCCCTCCCTGCACGGCCAGCCGCCGTCGGCCGGGATCCCGCGTGTCGTCGGTGTCCGCGCTGGCAGCCCCCGCGGTCGGGACCACGCCCGCAAGCTCCTCGGTGATCGCCGCAGCCACCTCAGCACCCACGGTACGCAGGAGTCGGTCGCGCTCGTGCTTGTCGAGCCGGTTCAGACTGAGGTCGTAGCCCGGTGGCCGCGCGGCGAGCACCGCCAGCCGCGCTCCACCGTCCTGGGCCTCGACGTCCAGCACGAGCTCCAGGTCGGGCCAGCCGGTCGCCTCCTCGTCACTGCACCAGCGCAGGCGCATGACGCCGACCTCGCCGGGATCGGCGGTACGCACCACCACCTGCGGGTCGGCGACCGCACGGAACCGCCCTGCGGCCAGGACCTCGCGCGACCGGTCGAGCGCGAGGCGGGTCGCGCGTCGTGCCAGGCCGTGGCCGTCACGGGCGAGCGTCACGGCGATGCCCTCGGGGTCACCGGCGGTGGCACGCAGGTGGTGGACGAACATCGGGGTGCGCTCGAAGGTCCCCGCCGCTGGCCCGCTCGGTGTGGCCGCTGCTCCATCGAGGTGGCGGCCGAGGTCATGGAGGAAGCGCTGCACGGCCACGTCCACCACGCGACGACGGTGGTGTGGCTCCAGCCGCGAAGTGTCGAGCTCACCACTCGGCGACCGCGGGGAGACCAGCACGAGTCGACTGCCACCCGTCGGCCGCGCCACGACAAGCACGCGCGCGAGCAGCGACGGCCAGCCACCAGCCGCCTCGTCACCGTGCCACCTCAGCTCGACGGCGCCGAGCTCGTCGGGCTCGGTCGCACGGGCCGTGACACCCGGCAGCGCCGAGGCGGTCAGCCCCCAGTCCGTCAGATGTGGGGCCAGCGTGGTCAGCGCATCCGCGGTGGCCTTGGCGACCAGCGCATCGGGCTGTGCTGTGAGCCGCGCGTGCGCCGTGGCGGCGTGCACCACCAGAGCGACCGAGGCGTACTGGTGGAACGGGATCGCCATGGCGGCTCCGCTCAGGCGGCCGCCGCCGGTTGCGGGTCGGGGACGACCGTGATGAGCACGACCGCATCCGACACCGCCTCCAACGAGTGGGGACCGGTGGGACAGGGGATCCACACGCCCTTGGTGAGCGTGACGCGCTGCTCGTCGTCGCTGAGCACCGCCGTACCGCTGACCCCGAGCAGGGTGGTCGGGCCGGGGGCCACGTGGTCCTGGAGCCGCTCTCCCGCCTTGAGCGCGAGCAGCGTCTGCTTGAGCGCCACCCCGGCGCCGGGGGTCAGCGTGCGTGCCGAGCGACGGGAGGCGAGCGCCTCTGCCTCCCTGAGCAGCTCGTCGGCCACGGCCTCGAGGTCCAACGGTCGGCTGGGCTCAGCCGGTGTGCGCCGCGGAGCATGTACCTGGGTGGGCGTCATCGTCGCGCCTTCCTGTGTTGTATCTAAACCCTAAACTATTCATGGAAAAAGTCAACAGCGCCGTGGCGGGCATGGCTAGCTCAGAAGGTCGAGGGGCCTAACGCGATGCGAGGATGCTGCCGACCAGCCATCCGCCCGCGAAGGTCACCAGCAACAGCAAGGTCCCGACGACCCAGCCCGGCTTGTAGACCATCAGCGCGACCTCGCCGATACCGACGCCGACCAAGGAGTGCACCGGCCCCCACAGCGCGGGCGCACGAGCCTCGCCGCGCAACGCATCCGGCGCCGCCGCGTCACCGACGTCCTCGGCCGTGGCAGCCAGCCGCCGCAGACGTGCACCGCCCATCATCGGGCCGATCGGGGCCAGCACCAGCAGCCCCAGCGTGCCGAGGGTGATGAACGGATTGGCGAAGCCGCCGGCCTCACCACCCCACACCGCGCCAGCGAGGTGGCCTCCCGTCAGCAGCGAGAGCACGGCGGCGACCACGATCAACGCACCAGCGCCGCGGGTGAACCGGGCCCAGGAGGCGATGTCACGGCCGGTTCCGGCGGCGCGCACGCGCGCCCCTGCGTGGACCTGCACGATCCCGCCCCCGACCAGGCCGATGGCCGCGAGCACATGGAGGAACAGCGAGGTGGTATCGATCAACATCAGGACCTGTCGACGGGGCGGGGTAGCCTGCCACCTCGACGAGCGCGAAGCATCCTCGAGCCGTCGACCGACTCCCTCCACCGCTCCTGTTCGCCGGATGCTGAGGTGATCGTGGCCACGCGCAACCTGTTCGTGATCGGGCTCGACGCCTTCAACCGGGACACGCTGCAGGCGTGGCTGGACGAGCACGCCATCACCGTGCACGCGCTGCTCGAGACCGAGGACGTCCGACGCGCGGACTCCTACCGGTTCGCTGAGCTGCTCGACCGCGCCAGGCAGCAGCTGCATGGCTTCCGGGGCACGATCGACGGGATCACGACCTGGTGGGACTTCCCCTCCACCTCGCTGTGGCCGATCCTGGCAGCCGAGCACGGCTGCGCCGCGCCGAGCCTGGCGGCGGTGCTGCGCTGCGAGCACAAGTACTGGAGCCGCCTCGTGCAGGCGCGGCTGGCCGGCGATCACGTTCCGCGCTTCCAGCCCGTCGACCCGTTCGACGACGAGACCGTCGCGGCGATCGACGTCGGTATCCCCTACTGGCTCAAGCCGGTGAAGTCAGTCGCCTCCAACCTCGCCTTCCTTATCAGCAACCAGGGCGACCTCGAGCACGCCCTGCCGCTGATCCGCGCGGAGATCGGGCGCTTCGGCGAGCCCTTCGACGAGGTGCTCGAGCTCGTCGAGCTGCCCGACGAGGTCGCCGCGGTCACCGGCACGTGGTGCCTCGCCGAGGAGCTGCTCAGCGGTGAGATGGTCACCGTGGAGGGCTACGTCCACGCGGGCGAGGCGACCACCTACGGGGTGGTCCACTCCGTGCGCGAGCCCGGCATGAGCTCCTTCGCGCGCTACCAGTACCCCTCACGCCTCGACGAGGACCTGCAGCGACGCATGACCGAGCTCGCCGAGCGGTTGATGACCCACCTCGGCTACGACCACGGCGCGTTCAACGTGGAGATGTTCCACGACCCAGAGACCGACCGGATCCACCTGCTGGAGATCAACCCGCGCGCCTCGCAGTCCCACGCGGACCTGTTCGAGAAGGTCGACGGCACGCCCAGCACCGCGGCGACGGTGGAGTTGGCGCTCGGCGAACGGCCGACCCGCGGACACCGGCAGGGCCCGTTCGGCTGCGCGGCGAAGTTCTTCGTGCGCCTTCACGACGACGCTCGCGTGGTGGCCGTACCGACGTCGCAGCAGGTGGCGGCCATCGAGGACCAGATCCCCGGTGCCCGGATCGAGATCACCGTCGAGCCCGGCATGCGGCTCTCCGAGCTGCACGACCAGGACAGCTACAGCTACGAGCTGGCCGTGGTCTACCTCGGCGCGGATGACGAGGAGCAGCTACTCAAGCGTTACGCCTCCATCGAGCAGCGGCTGCGCTTCGAGCTCGACCGCTGAGCTGCTGCGCCCTCGACGCTGCTCCGAGGTCGCAGCCCAACCCAGCGTGACGGGTCACCGATCCACCCATCCGGGCCGGGGAACTCCAGCAAGCGGGTCAGGGTGCGCATCCGTGCTCCCTTCGTTCGATGATGTGATGTAGTACGCACCGCAGCGACGCAACGGTTCAATAGCCCCGCGTTCTGGAGCCGACGGTCGACACGGACACGTTCGCGACGAGCCTGCGACTACGGACGGGGGTGCCACGCGTCCGTGCAGCGGCGATCGCCCCCGAGACGTGGCTGCCGTCGTGGCGCCACGTGCGGACCCTTGAGGTCATCGCGGCCGGGGAGCAGTCGGGGCTGGGTCGGCGCTACCGAACGACCGTGCGAGCTGCAGCGCCGTACTCGCTGCAGTGGGAGATGGAGGTGGTGGGTGCTTCCCCACGGCTGCTCGCGTGGCGGGCGACCGGCGATCTCGTGGGGGCCGCCCGATGGGAACTCGATGAGCATGACGGGGTGACGCGGATCGATTCTATCTGGACCGTGCGCCCAACACCCCGCTGGATGGTCCTGCTCCTGCCGGTGGCCCGAGGCTGGTTCGTGCGCAACCACGACGTGCTGATACGGCGGGGGGCACGGCATCTGGCCGACCACCTCGGCGTCGAGCTGGTCGGTGAGGTGAGCCCACGCAGGGTAGGGCCCGTACCCGTTGATGAGCTGCTGCGGTGAGGCCGCGGCGGTGAGGCCGACGAGATGGCATCGCCTCCCGCCCCGCGCGTCCGTGCGGCGCGGTCGAGCTGGGCTCAAGCTCATCCTCTACGACGTGGGACCCTCGGCCCTGTCATGGGCCGCCACGAGCGCGGATGCTGTGCCCGGGCGATCCGATCGACCGCGCGGCCCAGCACGAGAGGGACCGGAGATGAGCCTGCCGACCGACTGCTCGTACATCCAGCCACGTCTCGCGCCGTACCTCACTGGTGACCTGGACCTGATCGACCAACGCGCCGTGGAGATGCACGTCGGGATCTGCCCAAGCTGCTGCGACGAGCTGAAGCGAGCCCGCGACATCGATCACCTGCTGCGATCCAGCGCGAGGACCTCGACCCTCGGAGCCCGGCTCCTCGTCGCCCAGGCGCGTCCGTCGGTGAACTGAGCTCGTACCCCAGCATCCCGAGCCGTCACCAGGAGAGGGTCTGCCCAGCCCCGTCAGCGCTTCGCGGTCTGCTCGGGCAGGTCGAGTGTGGCGATCTGGAAGGCGCCGGCACCTGAGACCAGCTGACCGACAGCTTCCAGCAGTGGACCGAGGCGGGCAACGCCAGGGAAGCCGCCCGGCGCGTACAACGCAGCCGTGACCTGTAGCCGTCCTCGTTCGGTGAGCAGCTCACGCAACTCGCCTGGTGTGCGTAGGCACGCCTGTGACCAGGGTGGCTGGCGCAGCTTGCGGTGATGGGCCAAACCCCAGGGGCTGCGCGGGTTCAGGGTCGCCACGACGATGCGGCCACCGGGTCGGGTGACACGGACGAGCTCGTCTATCACCTGCTCGGCTCGTTCGGCGAACTCGAGCAGCGTCACCGCGACGGCCAGATCGAAGCTGTCGTCGGGCAGCGGCAACGCGCCTGCGTCAGCGTGTAGCAGCTGGGCTCCGGTACGTCGACGCGCGAGGCTGAGCATCGCCGGGTCCGCATCGACACCGGTCACCGTCGCGCCGGCTGCTTCGAAGGCAGCGGTGAACCTGCCGGTCCCACACCCCGCGTCCAGCAGGTCGCGACCGTCGAGTGGGCCGACCGCGTCCAGCAACGCGTCGCGCTCGACCGCGAACGCGTAGCTACCCCATCGCGTCTCGAACCAGCGGTCGTAGTCGGCTGCCCTCAGCGCCGGTTCGGGCTGCTCGCTCATCGGGACCTCGACCTGGCGGGTGAAGGTGGAGCGCGCTGATGCGAGGCGTCACGACCTCCCCGCTGGCCCCGACGACGGTACCCAAGCTGGTCCTCGCGAGCGTGGGGCTGACCCGGCCGCCTCGGTCCTTCGGAAGGTTCTTGGAAGGGCGGCCTCGCAACCTCTGCCACGTCCGCTACCCGTCATCGAGAAGGGAACCTCCGTGTCGCCGATCCGCACCACGTCAAGCGGCCTGATCCGCCTGCTGGCGGCCCTCGCCGCCCTGCTGCTCGCCACCACCACACTCGCTACACCGGCGTTCGCCCACGATGGGGTCCACGCGTCCGGCGAGCCCGGACAGGCTATCGGCGGGACCGCGCCCGGACTCGGCGCCGAGCTCGCCGAGGTCCGCGCCGCGACCGCCAGGTACCACGACGTCGAGACGGCGCTAGCCGATGGGTTCGTGCCACCCCCAGATGGGCACTGCGTATACAGCGAGACCGGCGCGATGGGCTACCACTACGTCAACTTCGGGCGGGTCCCGGCGCCGACCGGCGAGCTCGATCCGACGCAGCCACAGGCCCTGCTCTACGCCCCCCAGCGGCGATGGTCAGCTGCGGCTGGTCGGCGTGGAGTACCTGCACCCGGCTGGCGGTGAGCTGTTCGGCCAGCCGCTCGCCGACTTCAGCCCACCCTTCGGCCCGGCCACCGCGCTGCACGTGTGGTTGTGGCAGGCCAACCCGCTCGGCATGTTCGCCCCGTACAACCCCAACGTCAGCTGCGGGTAGGCGGCTGCGCCGTGTGCACGGGTCCCCCACGGGGGGAAGGCGGGGCCCGTGCGGTGCACCGGGCCGCCCCACGATCCTCGGGGCGGCCCGGTGTAGTCTCCCCTCGCCGACGGGAGACGAGGGCGAGGTGGCGCTGCACGACCTGCCGCAGACACGCTTCGCCCCTGCGCGTGGCGCGCGGCTCGCCTACCAGCTGTTCGGCTCCGGCGACCACACGGTGGTCGCCATCCCGCCCACCGCGCAGAACATCGAGCTGGCCTGGGAGCAGCCCGCGGTCCGTGCGATGCTGGAGCGCTTCGCCTCCTTCTGCCGCTACCTCCACTTCGACAAGCGTGGGACCGGCTGTTCCGACCGCAACGGCCGGATCGCCGACCTCGACGAGCGCGTGGAGGATCTGCGGGCCGTGATGGATCACGCCGAGATCGAGCACGCCCACCTGTTCGGCAACTCCGAGGGCGGGCCGATGAGCCTGCTGTTCGCCGCGACCTACCCACAGCGGGTCGACGGCCTCATCCTGTTCGGCACGGGCGCGACCCTGCTCCCGCCCGACATCACGCCCACCCAGCTCGCTGAGCAGCGCGAGGGCGCCGTGCGCTACGCCGCTCGCTGGGGCACCGAGGACTCGCCGGTCGCCGCGGGGATGGCCCCGACCCTCGCGGCCGAGGACCCGGACTTCGCCGCCTGGCACCGACGCTACGAGCGCTACGCGGCCAGCCAGGACTCGCTGTTGGAGCTGCTGGAGCTGAGCTTCGCAGCGGACGTGCGTGAGCTGGCACCCGCGATCCACCAACCGGCGCTGGTGATCCACCGCACCGATGACCGCGTGATCCCCATCGGGCGTGCGCGCGAGCTCGCAGCGGCGCTACCCAACAGCCGGCTCATCGAACAGCCCGGTGTCGATCACTTCTCCTACGCCGGCGACGTGGACGGGTGGATCGACGAGGTCGAGCGCTTCGTGACCGGGACGGTGCGCTCCGCTCCCGCGCGTTCCGTCGCACGGCCGAACGTTCGAATCACCACCCTCGGACGCTTCGCCGTCACGGTCGACGGCCACGAGCTACCGGCAGCCGCGTGGGGCTCGCGCCGTGCTCGTCAGCTGTGCAAGCGCCTCGTCGCGGCCCGTGGCTGGCCGGTGACCCGGGACGAGCTCTTCGAGCAGCTGTGGCCGGGTGAGACCGACCGCAGCCGTCTCGGTGCGAGGCTCTCGGTCCAGCTCTCGGGGGTCCGACGCGTGCTGCACGGTGGGGTGATCGCTGACCGCCAGACCGTGCGGCTCGATCTCGAGGAGCTCGAGACCGACCTCGAGGAGCTGTTCGAGGCTGACGGTGACGCGGCGATCGTCGCGGCCTACCCCGGTGCGTTCCTCCCCGAGGACCGCTACGAGTCCTGGACCGAAGGCGCCAGGGCCGAGGCACAGGCACGCTTCGTTCCGAGCGCTCGCCGCGAGGCACACCGGCTGCTCGACGACGGCGAGCTGCAAGGGGCCGTCAAGCTCGCGCTCCGCCTGCGCGAGATCGATCGCTACGACGAGGACGCCCACCAGCTGCTGATCTTCGCGCTCGATCGAGCCGGGGCGGCGACGGAGGCAGAGCGTGCCCGCGCGGCCTACCGCGCGGCGATGGCGGAGCTGCGCATGCCCGACGGGGGGTCACAGCCGGTCGCCTAGCACCGATGTCGCCAGACCCGCGGGCGGTCTGAAGGTTGTCCGAAGGGGCCTGGCGATAGTTCCCGCCATGTCCACCAACACCGCGCCCAACCGAGTCCCCGAGGTCATCGCACCCGGCTCGGGCCACCACCTCCACTTCCTCAACCACCTCGCGACCGTGAAGGTCCGTGGCGGTGAGGACGCAGCGCTCAGCGTCGTCGAGTTCACCGCACCCCGCGGTCTGGGTCCGCCGCTTCACCAGCACGAGGACGAGGATGAGCTGTTCATCGTCCTCCAAGGCGAGGTCGCCTTCCACACCGGCGACCAGCGTCTGGTCACCGGTGCGGGCGGCCTCGCCTTCCTGCCCCACGGCATCCCCCACACCTTCCAGGTCCACTCAGCGTCGGCCAGCTTCGTGTGCGTGACCGGCTCCGATGTGCGCTCACCCCGGTTCGACCGGATGGTCACGGAGCTCGGTGCGCCCACCAGCACAGCCTCCCTGCCCGAGCCCGGTCCGATCGACCCGGGCCGGGTCGCCGAGGTCTGCTTCGAGCACGGCATCCAGGTGCTCGGACCGCCGCCGAGCCCCTTGGATTGACCACCTCCGGGATCTCACGTCAGGCTGCGGCAGACCGATGTCCGCGTGGGCCGACAGGCCGTCGCGGGCAACGCATCACGCGGGGCCGACCGGCCCGTCGTGGAAGGTGGGTGCCAGCGCCGGATAGAGCCCCTGGTAGCGGCGGTGACCCTCGAGGTAGACCTCCCGGTCGGGCCCGGGCTCAGCAGCCGGCTGGGTGCGCACGGTGGCGGCGACCGCATCCCCCGCCGTGGCGAACCAGCCCGCACCGACGGCGGCCAGCAGGGAGGCGCCGAAGGCTGCCCCCTCGCTGGTGTTGACGGTCACGATCTCGGTGTCGAGGACGTCGGCGAGGATCTGGCGCCACACCGGGCTGCGCGCGCCACCGCCCGAGACACGGATCTCGCTGGGCGCAGGCATGCCCGCGGCGGTCATCAGGTCCATCCCGTCCCGCAGCCCGAAGGCGACCCCTTCGAGGACCGAACGGACCAGGTGACGACGCTCGTGCTGGACGGTCAGACCCACGAAGGCACCGCGTGCCTGCGGATCGGGGTGGGGGGTGCGCTCGCCGGTGAGGTAGGGCAGGAACAACAGCCCCTCGCTGCCGGCCGCGGCGTCCCCGGCCTCGGCGCTGAGCTCGGCGAAGTCCACTCCAGGCGCCAACGCATCGCGGAACCAGCGCAGACTGCCGGCCGCCGAGAGCATCACGCCCATCAGGTGCCAGCGATCCGGCACCGCATGGCAGAACGCATGCACCCGGCCGGCGGGCTCGATGACCGGGGCGTCGGTCGCAGCGAAGACCACGCCGGAGGTTCCCAACGAGAGCGCCACCACCCCCGGATCGACCGCACCGACGCCCACCCCGGTCGCAGCCTGGTCCCCGCCACCGGCCACCACCGGGGTCCCGGCGGCGAGCCCGGTCGCCTCAGCGGCCGAGGACGACACCTCGCCGGTGATCTGTGTGCCCTCGAACGTGGGCGGGAACCAGCTGGGGTCGAGCTCCAGATCGGCGAACAGCTCCTGCGACCAGTCACGCGCGGCGAGGTCGAACAGCAGCGTGCCGGCACCGTCCGCCTTGTCGAGGGCGTACTCGCCGGTGAGCGCGTAACGGACGAGATCCTTCGGCAGCAGCACGTGCGCGGTGCGGGTGTAGATCTCCGGCTCGTGCTCGCGGACCCAGAGCAGCTTCGGTGCGGTGAAGCCGGTCAGCGCGTCGTTGCCGGAGATCTCGATCAGACGACGCGGTCCGACGCGGTGGCGGATCTGGTCACACGCGGCCTGGGTGCGTTGGTCGTTCCAGAGGATGGCGGGGCGTAGCACCTCGCCGTCGGCGTCGAGCAGCACCAGCCCGTGCATCTGCCCGGTGAGCCCGACCGCCGCGACCGCATCGCCGCCGATGCCGGCCCCGTCGAGGGCCGAGCGCACGGCCGCCACCGTGCCATCCCACCACAGCGACGGATCCTGCTCACTCCATAGAGGGTGCGGGGTCTGGTAGTCGTACTCGCTGGTGCCGACGGCCACCACCTCGCCGTCGCCGTCGACCACCACCGCCTTGGTCGCGGTGGTCGAGACGTCGATGCCGATGACGTAGCTCACGTCCGGCCTTTCGTTGCTCGTCGCCTCAGATCGCCTCGTCCGCCTCAGTCCGTGGCCGCCCGCCAGATGTGGCGGTTGACGCGGTTCTCGAGCAGCTCCTGCTGCCCCGAGCGGGGGGCTGGGTCGATCCCACCGTCGGCCACTTGGTCGGCCAAGGCGGCCAAGGACGTGCCGCCATCGATGATGGTGCGACCGAGCTCACCATCCCAGTCCGCGTAGCGATCGGCGCGGGCCCCGGTCAACGTCCCCTGCTCGAGCATCTCCGCCGCGACGAGCAGTGCCTGAGCGAGCGCGTCGATCCCACCGATGTGCCCGTGGAAGAGATCGACACGGTCGAGGCTCTGGCGCCGCAGCTTGGTGTCGAAGTTGAACCCACCGGTGGTGAACCCCCCACCACGCAGGATCTCGTGGAGCACCAGCGACAGCTCGTCGACCGAGGTGGGGAACTGGTCGGTGTCCCAGCCGTTCTGTGGGTCCCCACGGTTGGCATCGACGCTGCCGAAGATGCCCTGGTCGACGGCGTAGGTGACCTCGTGGTGGAAGCTGTGGCCGGCCAAGGTCGCGTGGTTCCCCTCGATGTTGACCTTGTACTCCCCCTCCAGGTCATACCGCTGCAGGAACCCATGGACGGCTGCGCAGTCGAAGTCGTACTGGTGCTTGGTCGGCTCCGCGGGCTTGGGCTCGATCAGCAGCGTCCCCTCGAAGCCGATGTCGCGCTTGTGCTCGGCGACCAACGTGAGGAACCGAGCGAGCTGTGCCTCCTCACGGGCCATATCGGTGTTGAGCAGGGTCTCGTAGCCCTCACGGCCGCCCCACAGCACGTAGTTCACACCGCCGAGGCGCTGGGTGGCCTCCATCGCGTGGCGGACCTGGGCGGCTGCGTAGGCGAAGACCTCGGGGTCGGGGTTGGTGGCCGCGCCCGCGGCGTAGCGGGGGTGACCGAACAGGTTGGCTGTCCCCCACAGCAGTCGCACCCCGGTCTCCTCCATGTGCCGCTCGGCCTCGGCCACCATGGCCTCGAGGTTGCGGGCGGTCTCGACGAAGGTGTCGCCTGGCGGCGCGATGTCGACGTCGTGGAAGCAGAAGAACGGCACGCCGAGCTTGCTGAAGAACTCGAAGGCCGCGTCCATCTTGCGGCGCGCTGCGTCCATCGGTTCGACTGCCGGATCGAGCCAAGGGCGGTCGAACGTGCCAGCCCCGAAGATGTCAGCGCCCGACCACGAGAAGGAGTGCCAGTAGCACACCGCCGGCCGCAGGTGGTCCTCCATCCGCTTGCCGAGCACGAGGCGGTCGGGGTCGTAGACCTTGAAGGAGAGCGGGTCCTCGTCCGTGAGCCCGCCCTTACGGATCGGCTCAGGGACGTCGGCGAAGAACTGGCCGGACATCTGCTACACACCGCCTGTTCGGGCGCCCCTTCGGGCACATGTTCGGGTCGCACCGAGCATACACATTTTGGTTGTCTACACCTACAATTGCGCTGCCGGCGTCAGCCCGGTACCGCACCACACCGAGGCACACCGATGGCAGACACCGGTCCGGGAACGGCTCCCACCGCCGACGGACGGGGGACCCGAGGCGCTGAGTTGCGCCGTCACAACCTCTCTGCGGTGCTGACACAGCTCCACCTGGCGGGACCCAGCTCACGTTCTCAGCTCGCCAGCCACACCGGCCTCAACCGCTCGACGATCGCCGACCTCGTCGAGGAGCTGATGACCCTCGGCCTCGCCGAGGAGTCCGGTGTCGCCACCGGCCCGGGCCCCGGACGACCATCACCGATCGTGCGGGCCCGTCCGCAGAGCGCAGCCGTGCTCGCGATCGAGGTGGTGGTCGACTCCTTCGCGATGGCCCTCATCGGTCTCGGAGGCTCCGTGCTCGCCGAGCGGCGCACCAGCCGCTCGATGCCAGCCGACTCAGCCAGTGACGTGATCGACGAGATCGTCCGCCTGGCCGAGCAGATGCTCTCACAGCACCTCGGCTCAGTGGTGGGCGTCGGCGTCGCGGTCGCTGGGCTCACCCGTCGCACCGACGGCTACGTCCACCTCGCTCCCAACCTCGGCTGGCGTGACGTGGCCGTCGGCGAGCTCCTGCGCGACACGCTCGGGGCCCTGGTACCTCCCGGCACGCCGATCCAGGTCGCCAACGAGGCCGACCTCGGCGCGCTGGGGGAACATCGCCGCGGGGCCGGCCGCGGCGCCTCCGACCTGCTGTTCATCTCCGGTGAGGTGGGGATCGGGGCCGGGATCATCTCGCGGGGCCTCCCGCTGCTGGGAACCGCCGGCTACGCCGGCGAGGCCGGACACATGCTGATCGACCCCCTCGGCCACCAGTGCGCCTGCGGGGCACGTGGCTGCTGGGAGGCGGAGGCCGGGGAGCACGCGCTGATGCGCCGGGCCGGCATCCCGAGCGGCCTCCACGGCCACGACGCGGTCGGGGAGCTGTTGACCCGTGCCGACCAGGGCGAGGCGAGGGCGCAAGCCGCGCTGGAGGAGACCGGCTGGCGCTTGGGGCTGGGGACGGGGTCGCTGGTGAACCTGTTCAACCCCGAGCTGGTCGTCTTCGGGGGGCTCTACCATCGTCTGTTGCCGTGGATGGAGGAGCCGCTCCGAGCGGGGCTCGCATCACACGCACTGCGAGTCGCACGTGAGCTGGTGACCATCGTCCCGAGCGAGCTCAGCGAGGACGCGGTGCTCGTGGGGGCCGGTGAGCTGGCCTTCGAGGGCCTGCTCACCGACCCCGCCGGTGTCACGCCACCGGCCGTGAGCGCCTGAACGCGCGGATCCGACGGCTCAGTCCGCCTCGTGGATGCTCCGCATCGACCACAGCAGGGTCCGCATCGACCGGGGCTGGCGAAGCACGGTCACCACGGCCTCGGCGACGTCCTCGGGGCGCAGCATCTCGGCAAGCCCCGGCATGTCCGGGGTGCGACCCGCCCCCATCGCGAACTCGGTGGCCGTCCCGCCCGGGCACAACGTGCTCACGCGGATCTGCTTCTCACGCAGCTCACGATCCAGCGCTCCAGCCAGCCCGACCTGCGCGAACTTGGTGGCGGCGTAGACCGCCTCATCGTCCGCGCCGCGCAGACCTGCCACGGACGCGACGATGACGATGTCGCCCGCCCCCTGCTCGAGGAAGTGGGGCACGGCAGCCCGGATCGGCCACACCGTGCCGGCGATGTTGGTGTCCATCATCTCGCGCAGGGTGTCGTCATCGAGGTCCATGATCCCCCCGTACGCACCGATGCCGGCGTTGGCCACCAGGGCGTCGAGACGCCCGAAGCGTTCGAGGGCGGTCTCGACGAGCTGCTTCGCCCCCGCCGGGTCGCGCACGTCCATCTCCACGACCGCGGCTTGATCACCCAGCTCCTCGACGAGCTCCTCGAGGC
>JBKGZF010000002.1:0-23307 GCA_046545715.1 Nitriliruptoraceae bacterium
CGCTCGATCTCGGCGACCGGGTAGACGGCCTCGACGCTGTCGAGTTGGCCGAGCCGTTGAGCATCGGGATCATCCGCCTCCACCGTCAGACCGTTCCACAGGCGCGTGAAGCTGTTGCGCTCGGTGAACTCAGCGCCCTCGTCGCGCGCTTCGGCGCGCAGTCGGGCACGTTCATCGGCGTGCTCCGAGGGGGAACCTCCCCGTGCTTGTGGCTCCTCAGCCAGCTCGACGAACCACATGCCGTCGACGAACCCACCCCCGCTCGGGGCGTCCTCGTCTTCCCACGGGCCGGGACGGTCGGGCTCGACCTGCTGAACCCCTGTCGCTGCAAGCGCGCTACCGGCCAACGCCGCGATCAGCGCTGTGGCCAGAGCCACCGTGGTCAACCTACGTCGGGCTCCCATCGCTCTCCCCCATCCAGATGTCGTCCGGGCCCAGCACGAACCGCGGACGGTGTACACGAGACGGTGGGCCACGCTAGACGCCGTACAGACGCGATGCAGCCCTTCGTCGAATCCGTGCTATGTCCGGACGTGGGCTCACACGTGACGCCGGTGCGTGCTCCATGAGCGGGTCTTGGAAGACGGGTCTACTGCTCGTCCGGCAGCTCGGGGCAGTTGCGCTGGAGGGCCTCGACGAGCTCATCCTCGCTGTAGCCCGCCTCCTCGGCGCGTTCCTCGAGCTCGGTCAGGGCCTCGACGGCGTCGTCGACCGCATCGGCCTCGGTGTCGGGGTCGATCAGCTCACCGTAGAGATCGCAGGCCTCGTTGCTCAGCGCCTCGATGTCCTCGCCACCACCACAGCCGGCCACCAGCACGGCCACGGCGGCCACCCCGGCGAGCTGCGACCGCCTGGTCGTTCGCATCCGTGACACCTCGGAGCTCCTGACGTCGCCGCCGCACGGTCACCGCCGTGCGGATCTCCAGCGTTCGCCGAGCGCGACGTGGGCGGCGGCACCACCGCGAGGTGCGGCAGGCTACTGGTCACCCGCGCGGTGCAGCGGACGCCTCGACGCGATGTGGTGATGCCCGCGGCGCATGGATCGCGCCCGGATGCGAACCGATGACGGCTCCAGCGCCCGCGTTGCTGAGTACGCTCACCGTGGGCGAGGAGCCCAGGGAGAAGGAGAGCGGCATGGCACGGCGCAACGGGCTCGCGACCGGTGGCGCCACGCGGCGTCCACGCTTGACCACGCCGATGGTGCGCGACGGCGACCGCCTGCGTGAGGCCGGGTGGGATGAGGCGCTCGACCGGGCTGCGGCCGGGTTCAGCCGGGTGCGCGACGAGCACGGCGCGCGGGCCCTGGGGATGTTCTCCTGCTCCAAGGCGAGCAACGAGACCAACTACCTGGCCCAGAAGTTCGCGCGGACGGTGCTGCACACCAACAACATCGACAGCTGCAACCGCACCTGACACGCTCCGTCGGTCGCCGGTCTGGCGGCAGTCTTCGGAGCGGGGGGCGGCACCAGCTCCTACGAGGAGGTCGAGACCACCGAGGTGGTCCTGCTCTGGGGCTCCAACGCGCGCTCGGCACACCCGATCTACTTCCACCACCTGCTCAAGGGGGTGCACAACGGCGCGCGGCTGTACGTGATCGATCCGCGCCGTACCGACTCGGCGGCGTGGGCCGATGTCTGGCTGGGGCTGGACGTCGGCTCCGACATCGCGCTGGCCAACGCCATGGGCAAGGTCATCATCGACGAGGGGCTGGTCAACCAGCGCTTCATCGACCACGCGACCACCGGGTTCGACGACTACGCCGCGACGGTGGCGGACTACACCCTCGAGCGTGCCGAGCGCATCACGGGGATCCCCGGTGAGGTCATCCGTGAGACCGCAGTCGCCTACGCCACCGCGGAGACCGCCCAGATCTGCTGGACGCTCGGCATCACCGAGCACCACAACGCCACCGACAACGTCCTCGCGCTGATCAACCTCGCGCTGCTGACCGGCCACGTCGGTCGTGAAGGGTCCGGGCTGGTCCCGCTGCGTGGCCAGAACAACGTCCAGGGCGGCGGGGACATGGGGGCGCTGCCCAACAAGCTGCCGGGCTTCCAGGATCTCGAGGACGACCAGCTGCGGGCCAAGTTCGAAGCGCGCTGGGGTGCGTGGATCCCGCCGCAGAAGGGCTGGCACCTCTCGGAGATGTTCGAGGCGATGGAGGCCGGCACGCTGCGCGGGATCTACGTCATCGGCGAGAACCCGGCCGACTCCGAGGCGGACGTCCAACATGCGCGTGCGCTGCTCGAGGGGCTCGATCACCTGGTGGTCCAGGACCTGTTCCTCACCCGCACCGCCGAGCTCGCCGACGTGGTGCTGCCGGCAGCCGCCGACTGGGCCGAATCCGAGGGCACGGTCACCAGCAGCGAGCGTCGGGTGCAGCGCGTCCGGCGCGCGATCCCGCCTCCGGGACAGGCCCGCACCGACGTCGACATCCTCGCGGCGCTGGCCAGCCGACTGGGGCACGACTGGGACGGGCTGACCCCCGAGGCTGCATGGGACGAGCTGCGCAGCGTCTCGCCCATGCACGCCGGCATGAGCTACGAGCGCCTGGAGCGGCTCGGTGGCATCCAGTGGCCGTGCCCGCACGAGGACCACCCCGGCACCCGCTTCCTGCATGGCCGGCTGTGGCAGGAGCCGCTGGAGGGCGACCCCGCCCCGTTCATCCCCGCCGACTGGGTCCCGCCCGTCGACCAGCTCAGCGAGGACTACCCCTACCGCCTGACGACCGGCCGCCACCTCGACGGCTACAACACCGGGGTGCAGTCCGGCGGCTACGACGCGCCCAACCGGACCTGGGGGACGTTGGACATCGCGCCCGACGACGCGGCCCGGCTGGGCTTGCGCTCGGGTGACCGGGTGCGGGTGCGCTCCCGCCGCGGCGAGGTGGAGCTGCCGGCGCGGATCACCGACGCGGTGCGGCCGGGGTTGACGTTCATGGCGGTGCACTACCCCGAGCACGCCGACGTCAACCGGCTGACGATCGACACCTACGACCCCCGATCGGGCACCGCCGAGTTCAAGGCCACCGCCGTCGCGCTCGAGAAGGTCGCCGCGGCCACCATGATCGGGACCTGATCCGTATGGACCTGCGCTTCAGCGACGCCCAGCCGACCGACGCCGAGCACGCGGTGATCAACGCCACGGTGCCGGCGTCCGAGACCGTCGAGGAGCCCGGCCGGGTCGTGCGAGGCGGGCATGCCGCACGTGACCAGCGCCACCAGTTGTTGCCGGTTCTGGCGGCCGTGCAGGCCGAGATCGGCCACGTCAGCGAGGGTGCGCTGATGGAGATCTGCCGGCGGCTGGTGGTGCCACCCGCCGAGGCCTACGGGGTCGCCAGCTTCTACGCGCTGATCAGCTTGGAGCCGCGTCCGCCGCGGGTCGCCCACCTGTGCGACGACGTGGGCTGCGCGCCGTTCGGCGGGGAGGACCTGATCGCCGAGGTGGCAGACCGCCTGGGTCCGGCTGGCACCGACGCCGACGGCGTCACCTGGGAGCGCAGCCCGTGCCTCGGCCAGTGCGACCGGGCCCCCGCCGCCTACCTGCAGCTGGCCGGTGAGGACGATCAGGTGGTGGTGGGTGCTGACGCGCGTGACGCGGACCACCTCGTCGCCCGACTGCGGGATGGCGCGGTCGACGCCGCCACCTCGATCGGCCTACCGCAGCAGGATGAGGCGGGGCTGAAGCTCCTGCGCCGCGTCGGGGTCGTCGACCCGGCCAGCCTCGACAGCCACCGTGACCACGGTGGCGGGGCCGCGCTCGACCGGGCGTTGGAGCTCGGACCGGCCGGCGTCCGTGCCGAGGTAACAGCCGCGAACCTGCGCGGGCGCGGGGGCGCTGCGTTCCCGGCGGCGGTCAAGTTCGACGCCGTCGCCGGCGCGGCCGGGCCCGACAAGCACGTGATCTGCAACGCCGATGAGTCCGAGCCCGGCACCTTCAAGGATCGGGTGCTGCTCGAGGGCGACCCGTTCCGCCTGATCGAGGCGATGACGGTCGCCGGCTACGCCACTGGTGCCCGCCACGGCTACATCTACCTGCGCGGGGAGTACCCGGTCGCCGCCCGCCGTCTGGAGCGGGCGATCGCGGCCTGCCGCGGGTCCGGGCTGCTCGGCGACGACGTCGCCGGCGCCGGCTTCGCCTTCGACGTCGAGCTGCGGCGGGGGCAGGGCGCCTACATCTGTGGTGAGGAGACCGCCCTGATGGAGTCCATCGAGGGCTACCGTGGCGAGCCACGCAACAAGCCGCCGTTCCCGACCGATGCGGGGCTGTTCGGCCAGCCCACGCTGATCAACAACGTCGAGACCCTCTTCGACCTCACCGACATCGTCGTCGATGGTGGCGCGAGTTTCGCCGGGGTCGGCACGCCGGACTCGACCGGCCACCGGCTGTTCTGCCTCTCCGGCGCGATCGCGGAGCCAGGGGTCTACGAGGTCGCGCTCGGCACCACTCTCGGCGAGCTGCTCGAGCTCGCGGGTGGCATCGACGGTGAGCTCGGCGCGATCCTGCTGGGTGGCGCGGCCGGCAGCTTCGTCACCGCCGACCACCTCGATCTGCCATTGACCTTCGAGGCGGCCCGTGACCGCGGGCTGGCGCTCGGCTCCGGGGTGGTGATGCCGTTCGACGCTGCGACCGACCTCGGCCGGATCGTTACGCGGATCGCCGCGTTCTTCCGCGACGAGACCTGCGGGCAGTGCGTGCCGTGCCGGGTCGGGGTCGTCCGACAGGAGGAGTCGCTGGCGCGCTACCTCGCCGATGGCCGCGATCCGGTGGAGCTGGAGCTGCTCGAGGACATCGACCGCGCGATGACCGACGCGTCGATCTGCGGGCTCGGGCAGACGGCCGCCTCCGCGGTGCGCTCGGCGATCCGTCAGGAGCTGGTGTGATGAGCGAGCCCGCCACCGTCACCGTCCACATCGACGGCCAGCCGGTCGAGGTGGCCGCGGGCGCCTCCCTGCTGGACGCCTGCCGTGCCAACGGCCAGCCGCAGCCCACCCTGTGCTACGCCGAGACGCTGACCCCGGTCAACGCCTGCCGTGTGTGCGTGGTCGAGGTGGAGGGCAGCCGGCCGCTGGTGCCCTCGTGCTCACGCCGCGCCGAGGACGGCATGGTCGTGGCCACCGACTCCGAACGGGTCCGCCACTCACGGCGGATGGTGCTGGAGTTCCTCGGCTCGTCGGTGGATCTCTCGCTCGCCGACGCCGAGGTGGCCACCTGGTTCGCGCAGTACGGCGCCGACCCGTCACGCTACGGCCCGGCGTCTCCACCGCAGAGCGACCGCGACCAGCGACGTCCCGGTCACCACCACCCGCCGGACGGTGCGACCGCCGAGACCGTCGAGCAGCCGGTCAAGGTCGACAACGACCTCTACGTGCGCGACTACTCCAAGTGCATCCAGTGCTACAAGTGCGTGGAGGCCTGCGGTGAGGACGCCCAGAACACCTTCGCGATCAGCATCGCGGGCCGGGGCTTCGATGCGCGGGTCTCCACCGAGTTCGACGCACCGCTGACCGACTCCGCCTGCGTCTACTGCGGCAACTGCGTCGAGGTGTGCCCCACCGACGCGCTGATGTTCCGCTCGGAGTACGAGCTGCGCCAGGCCGGGGTGTGGGACGAGGACGCCCAGGAGACCACCACGACGGTGTGCTCGTTCTGCGGGGTCGGGTGCAACCTCGAGCTGCACACCCAGGACGAGCGGATCGTCAAGGTCACCTCGCCGCACGACCACTCGGTCACCCACGGCAACCTGTGCATCAAGGGCCGGTTCGGCTACGACTACGTCCAGGAGCTCGGCGACGACCTGGCCACCACCCCCATCGACGAGGTGCTGCGCACCGCCCGCAGCGGCGGTGGGTCGGCTGCGCCGAGGTAGCGCTGGTGACCCGTCGCCACCGGGGCGCCGGGCTGGATGCCGCACCGAGGTAGCGCTGATGACCCGTCGCCACCGGGGCGCCGGGCTGGATGCCGCGCCGAGGTAGCGCGACAGGGCTGTGGGTGGTCGTCTGCGGTGACCTCGCCACCGCCGTGGCCGCGAGGAGACGTCAGCCGGCCGTGGGTGGTCGCTTGGCGCTACTTCGCGGTTCGGCGCCATCTCGGTGCGGGCGGGGGAGGCTGGCGGTGCCGCTACCTCGCGGTTCGGGGTGAGCTCACCGCGACGGGGGCAGCGCGATCCGGCCGGGGTGGGTGTAGAGGTTGCCGTCCCCGCCGCGCAGGAAGCCGACGAGCGTCACGCCCAGTCGCTCGGCGGTGCGCACGGCCAGGTCGGTGGGGGCGCCGACCGCCACGAGCACGGGGATGCCGGCGACCGCGACCTTGGCGACCAGCTCGAAGCCGATGCGACCCGAGAGCACGGCGATCCGGCCGGGCAGCGGGAGCTCGTCGGCCAGGACGTGGGCACCGATCGCGGCGTCGAGCGCGTTATGGCGGCCCACGTCCTCGCGCAGCGTCGCGAGGTCCCCGTCGGCGGTCGCCAGCGCGGTGGCGTGCAGCCCACCGGTCCGGGCGAACAGCGGCTGGGTGGCTCGCAGCCGCTGGGCCAGTCCGGCGATCAGCTCCCAGGGCAGCGGCTCGGCACCGGGCGCCTCGGCGGGTATCGGGGACGCACGTGCGGTGAGCTCGTCGATCGAGGCACGCCCGCAGACGCCGCACGAGGCCGTGGCGGCCGCGTACCGCCGTGCCCGGCTGTCGAGGTCCAGCGGATGGGTCAGCCAGACCGTGAGCTGATCGTCGGGGCGTGCCATGGTCACCGGGTCGCCGAGCGTGAAGCGCTCGATCCCCGCCGGGCGCACCAGGCCCTCGGTCCACAGCCACCCGGCGGCGAGCTCGTGGTCGTGGCCGGGCGTGCGCAGGGTCGTCAGCAACGCCCGCGGCTCCTGGCCGGGGCCCGCCGCCCGAAGCTCGAGCGGCTCCTCGACGATGATCTCGTCGGTGACGTCCACCTCGCCGACGCCGTCGCGCACACGGCTGATGCGCATCGCACGGGTGCGGTGGCCCGGTGCGTGCTCGGGGGCATCGTGGGCGTGGTCGCCGGCAGCGTGGACGTCGGTGTCGTCCTCGGTCGCCCGGTCGTCGGGGTGACCCGCCGCGGTCGCCGCGGCATCGAGGTCCGCAGGGGTGTCCACGTCACGAGCGGTCCGACCCGACGGGTCGAGCTCACGCCAGTCGTCGAGGTGGATCGGGTCGAGCGCGTCGAGCACGGCGGTGGCCCGGCGCTCGCCGGCGTCCAGCAGGGCGCGGATGCGCGGGAGCGCGCGCCGGCGGTAGGCGCCGACCAGCGGCTGGGGTCCGCGGTCGGTCACCAGCGCGGCTGCGTCACGATCGGGGGCCGCCTCCAGCCGGCGGACCAGCTCGGCGAGGACCGGCGGGGCGAGGTAGGGATGGTCGGTGGCGACCACCACCAGCAGGTCCCGGTCGGTGCCGGCGAGCGCGGCCTCGAGCCCGGCGACGGGGCCGTTCCCGGGGCGCAGATCGACGCCGACACGTACCTCGTCGGACGACGGCAGCTCCCCGAGCAGTCGGTGGACGTGGTCGGTGTCAGCCGGATCGCTGACGATCACCTGCACGTCATCGCTCAAGGTGGCCAGTGCCTCGACCGCACGTGCCAGCAGCGGCTGGCCCCGAACGCGCGCGGCACGCTTGTCGCTGCCCATCCGCGTGGACCGGCCGCCGGCGAGCACGGCAGCGCCGATGCGCGAGCGCGCGTCGTGCTGCGAGACTGCCACCTCGACGCCCTCCCGCGATCCGCTCACCCGGAGCGGTGCACGGTAACCCTCGCGAGGCCGCTCCGGTCGGCCGCAGGTCCGCCGATCACGGCGCGATGGGAGGCGCGGTCAGCGCGCCTACCCTCCTCGGCCATGAGCACACCACCTTCCAGCACACCGCCGCCCGACGTCCGTGCCTACCTCGAGATCCGCACCACCTCGCCGTCCAGCTGGTCGCCGGGTGGGGACAAGCTCGTGGTCGCAAGCGATCTGCCCGGGACCTCGCAGGCACACCGGCTCGACCTACCAGGGGCCGCCCTGCCCGTCCCGGCCGCCGAGCTGATCCTGCTCACCGCGTTCGACGAGCCCGTCGGCGCCGGCTACCTGCCCGCCGATCCGACCGGTGGCGACCGCGACCGGCTGCTGCTCGCAACCGACGTCGGCGGCAACGAGCGCTACCAGCTGTTCACGGCCTGCGACACGCCCGACGAGCCGCTGCAGGACCCCGACGATCTGGACCCGCTGGTGGTCGACCCCGACCACATCCATCGTCCCGGTGGTGTCAGCCGCGACGGTCGTTGGCTCGCCTACGCCACCAACCGGGGCGATGGTGTGGCCTTCGACACCTGGGTCCGTGACCTCGCCACCGGCCAGGAGCGCTGCGTGGTCGCCACCGGTGGCTGGACCCAGCCCGGCGGCTTCTCGCCCGATGGCCGCTACCTCGCCGTCTCGGAGATGACCACGACCGCCGGCGACAACCGGGTCTACCTGGTCGACCTCGGGCTGGTCGGCGACGGACCGGCCGCACCAGGAGACGAGGCGGTCGTCGAGCTCGCCCCGCACCAGCGGGCGGCGAGCGTCGGCACGCCGTCGTGGCTGCCGGACGGCTCGGCCTTCTACTTCGCCACCGACGTCGATCGCAGCTTCGCCGGCGTCGCTCGGGGTACCCCCGACGGCGCGTGGCGGTACGTGGTCGAGCCCGGCTGGGAGACCGGCTGCGCCGTCGACTGGGCCGGGCGCCACCTGCTGGTCGCCTGGAACGACGACGGCCGCACCCGTGCCGAGCTGCGCGACCCCGTCAGCCTGGAGGTCACCGCCGAGGTGCCGCTGCCCGGCGACGGCGTCGTGAGCGCGATGACCTTCTCCAAGGACGGCCGGTGGCTGGCGTTCGCCTTCAGCTCCCCGCTGGTGCCCGGCGACGCCTGGCGCTACGACACCGACACCGGTGTGCTCGAGCGGCTCACGGTGAGCCCGTGCGAGGTCGAGCCGACCACCTTCGTCGACGCGGAGCTGGTGCGGTTCACCTCGTTCGACGGTCTGGAGATCCCCGCGTTCGTGTTCCGGCCGGAGGACGGTGAGGGTCCGTTCCCCGTGGTGATCGTGATCCACGGCGGACCGGAGAGCCAGTACCGACCGTCGTTCGCGCCGCTGACCCAGTACCTGGTCGCCAACGGGTTCGCGGTCGTCGCGCCCAACGTGCGCGGATCGACCGGCTACGGGCACGACTACCAGCATCTCGACGACGTCGAAAAGCGCCTCGACTCGGTCGCGGACCTCGCGGCCCTGCACGAGTGGTTTCAGACCCGCGACGATCTCGACGCCGAACGGGCCGCGCTCTACGGCGGCTCCTACGGCGGCTATATGGTGCTCGCGGGCCTCGCGTTCCAGCCTGAGCGGTGGGCGGCCGGGGTCGACATCGTCGGCATGTCGGATCTGGTGACCTTCCTCGAGAACACCTCGGTGTGGCGCCGTGCCTTCCGTGAGCGCGAGTACGGCTCGCTCGAGCACGACCGTGATGTGCTCGAGGCGGCCTCACCGATCCACCGCGTGCACGACATCCGTGCCCCGCTGTTCATCGTGCACGGCGCCAACGATCCCCGGGTGCCGCTCTCCGAGGCCGAGCAGATCCATCAGGTGCTCGAGGAGCATGGCGTGCGCAGCGAGCTGCTGGTCTACGATGATGAGGGCCACGGGCTGTCGAAGCTCACCAACCGGGTCGACGCCTACTCGCGGATCGCCTCGTTCCTCGAGGAGGTGCTCGTCGGACCCACCTGATCCGTGCTCTGGGGCGGTGACGAACCCCCGGGAGGATGGCAGCAGGAGGCCGGCGATGCGTGTGCTCGTGACTGGCGCGACGGGCTACATCGGTGGCCGGGTCGTCCCCGTGCTGCTCGCACGCGGCCATGAGGTGCGGTGCGCGGCGCGCACCCCCGCCAAGCTCGATGGGCGGGTGTGGCGCGACGAGGTCGAGGTCGTTCCAGCCGACGTGTTCGACCGCGACTCGCTGGAGGCCGCCTGCGCGGACATGGACGCGGTGCTCTACCTCGTGCACTCGATGGATGGTCAGGACGACTTCGCCCGCCGCGACGCCCAGGCCGCGGCCAACCTGCGGGATGCCGCGGCGGCCGCCGGGGTTGGACGCATCGTCTACCTCGGTGGCCTCGGCGACGATGACGGCCGGCTCTCCGAACACCTGCGCTCACGCCACGAGGTCGGCCGGGTGTTGGCCGAAGGTCCGGTGCCGGTGACCGAGCTCCGGGCGGCGGTGATCATCGGCTCCGGCAGCGCCTCGTTCGAGATGCTGCGCCACCTCGTCGAGGTCCTGCCGGTGATGGTCACCCCGAAGTGGGTCAGCACCCGGTGCCAGCCGGTCGCCGTGCGCGACGTGCTCCACGACCTCGCCGCGGTGCTGGAGGTGCCAGCCGCGGCCGGCCGGGTTCTGGAGGTCGGTGGTCCGGACGTGCTGACCTACGAGCAGCTGATGCACGCCTACGCCGAGGTCGCCGGCCTGCGTCGGCGGCGGATCGTGCGCGTGCCGCTGTTGACCCCGCGGCTCTCGTCGCTGTGGATCGGGCTGGTCACCCCGCTGCCGCCGGGACTGGCCAGACCGCTGATCGACAGCCTGGAGAACGAGGTCGTGGTGGACGCGGAGGCGTCGGTCGACACGGTGCTCGACCGCGAGCCCATCAGCTGTCGTGACGCGCTCGGGCTCGCGCTGAGCCGGGTGCAGGATCTCGAGGTGGCCACCACCTGGGCGAGCGCCGGCGGTGCGGTCACGTCGGCCCGAGCGGCCGCGACCGGTGCGGCGGCCGCTGGGGAGCTGCCCGAGGACCCGCAGGCCGGTGACCCCGACTGGGCTGGGGGCACGGTGTTCAGCGACGTGCGGGTGGCGAGCAGTGCGGCGCCCCCCTCGGCGCTGTTCGCCGCGGTGTGCAGCATCGGTGGTCAGCGTGGCTACCGCTCGACGCGGTGGTTGTGGGCGGTGCGGGGCGCGCTCGACAAGCTCGTCGGTGGGATCGGGCTGCGCCGCGGACGCCGCCACCCGCAGGAGCTCGCTGTCGGCGAGGTGGTCGACTTCTGGCGGGTCGAGGCGTACGAGCCGCCCTCGCTGCTGCGACTGCGCGCGGAGATGAAGCTGCCGGGAACCGCCTGGCTCGAGTTCCGGGTCGAGGCCGACGGCGATGGCAGCCGTCTGGTCCAGCGCGCCCGCTTCCACCCCAAGGGCCTGTGGGGGCGGCTGTACTGGCTGGTGGTGGCTCCGTTCCACGGACTGATCTTCCCGCGGATGGTGCGCACGCTCGCCGCCGATGCCGAGCGGCTCAGCGGGATCGGGGAGGCCTGACCACCACCGCGATGCTGCCCTGGGCGGCCGCGGCGCTGACCATCGCACCGGCATCGGGGTCCACCGCCAGCCACACGTCGGTGTCGTCGGCGCCGACCACGACCGCGTCGTCAGCGAGCGTGCGGGGTGAGCCATCGGTGTCGGCGCCGATCACGTCCAGTCGCGTGCCGGTGGACAGCTGGGGCAGCAGCTCGAGCGGCACCGTCGCGGCGACCCGATCGGGCGGGACCCCCGCGGCGAGCCCGCCGTCGCCGAGGTGGTGCTCGGTCACCACCCCACCGGCAGGCACGAGTGCAGCGACGCTGCCGGTCGCCTCGGTCACCGCGTCGTCAGGGACGAGCTCGCTCGGCCACGAGGCGCGACGGACCACCCCACCGTGCAGCGCGTCGCCGGGCAGCAGCTGCTCGGTGGCGATGAGCACCGTGGCTGGGGCGCCGTGGGGGGAGCCAGCCGTCCGCGTGGCAACCGTGACCACCAGGGCCAGCGACAGCACGACCGCGACCACCACCCGGCTGCGGGGCCGAGCGGCCCACCAGCGCTCGACCAGCCCGTCGAGCGACCGAGGCAATGCCAGCGGGGGGCCGTCGAACCACGGCAGGCGGGAGTTGGAGCGGTCGCGCATGCCCGCAGCAGACCAGCCCCACATGGTGGCAAGGCCACGGATCACCGTGGCCTGTGGACACAGCGGTCAGATCCTGCGGCTGGCCGGACGGTACGGCCGGGCGTAAGCGAGTCAGGCGGACTCGGCGGAGGGCTTGGCGCTCGTCGAGGAGGAGCCGCTGCCAGACGAGCCCGTGCCAGACGAGCCCGAGCCGCCGTCCGAGCCCGACGAGCTGTCCTTGGAGGAACCATCGCTGCTCGAGGACGACGAACCCTCGCTGGAGCCGCCTGACGAACCGGAGCGGTTCGTCGCGTAGTCCTTGCTGTGCCAGCCGGAGCCCTTGAAGATGATCCCGGCGGCGCTGAAGACCTTGCGCAGTTGACCGGAGCAGGCCGGGCACTCGGTCAGCGGGTCGTCCCGGAACGATTGGACGACCTCGAGGTGCTCGCCGCACGCCCGGCAGGCGTACTCGTAGGTGGGCATCCCACCGACTCCTCGGACGGGCGGGCGCGGCGCTGCATCGGGCGCGTGCCCGAGACAGGTCGCGGCCCGCGGCCTGACTGGATCGACCCGTGCGCGCCACCGGTGACGACGGTTAGCACTCCAGGTCGCTGAGTGCGAAGGATGCCGTGCCCCCGCGCCGAGCGCAACCCTCCGGGGCGCCATCGCACGGTCGGGCCGTGACGGGCGTCGACGACCGGCCGCTCGTCATCGGTCCCGCGCACCTAGCTCAGCGCTGCCGCTGCCGGCAGCGGTGGACGCGGTGCTCGGTGACCACCAGGTCCACCGGCTGGTCGTGCTCCTCACGCGGGACGGCGGGCACGATCTGGCAGGCGAAGGCGGCGCCTACCCGCACCGTGTCTGTGGGCAGGCGTTCGAGCAGCCGGTCGTAGTGGCCGCCGCCGTGTCCCAGGCGGCCGCCGTTGGGGTCGAAGGCGACGCCCGGCACCACCGCGACCTCGACCACCTCGGGGTCGATCGCGGGGCCGGCCGGCTCACGGATCCCGCGGTAGCCGAGCACCAGGCTTGCCAGGTCGCCGACAGCGGCGAGCTCGAGCTCATCACCGCGCACCCGCGGAAGCAGGGTGCGAGCACCGCGCTGGTGCAGTTGGCCGACCGCACCGGTGACGTCGAGCTCGTCGCGGGTGGCGGCGAACAGCAGCACGGTGCGCACCCCGGCGAGCTCGGGCAACTCGAGCAGCCGCTCGACCGCGCGGGCGGAGGCGGCGGCACGCTCGTCACGGCTGAGCTGGCGACGTGCCGCCAGCGCGGAGGCACGCAGCGCCTGCTTGTCGTTCGAGCCCAACGCCCTGTCCCGGGTCCGGCCGACGGGTGGGGGGTCGACGGTGACCGGTGCTACGGCCGGACGCGGCGCGCAGCCTACGCGAGCAGGTGCGTCGCTAGGCTCGGGCGTGTCGAAGGATCCGGTGTGGTCAAGACCGCCGTGCTGCCCGTGGCTGGACTCGGGACGCGCTTCCTACCGGTCACCAAGTCGGTGCCCAAGGAGCTGCTGCCGATCGTCGACCGCCCGGCGATCCAGTACATCGTCGAGGAGTGCGTCCACGCCCGCATCGACGACGTGCTGCTGGTCACCGCGACCGGCAAGGCCGGCCTCGAGGACCACTTCGACCGGCGACTCGAGCTCGAGGCCGCGCTCGAGGCCAAGGGCAAGGACGACGACCTCGCCATGGTCCGCGATCTGGCTGAGCTCGCCAGCGTCCACAGCGTGCGCCAGGGCGAGGCGCTCGGCCTCGGTCATGCGATCGCACAGGCCGCCGGCCACGTCCGTGCCGACGAGTCGTTCGCGGTGCTGCTCGGCGACGACCTGCTCGAGCCGGGCAGCGACTTCCTCGCCCGCATGGTCGAAGCGCATGAGCGGACCAGCCGGCCGGTGATCGCGTTGATGGAGGTGCCGCCGGATCAGGTCCACCTCTACGGCGCCGCCGAGGTGGAGCCGACCGAGCGCGAGGGCGAGTTCCGGGTCACGCGCATGGTGGAGAAGCCCCCACCCGGCGAGGAGCCCTCCAACCTGATCCTGGTCGGCCGCTACGTGCTGCCGGGCACGATCTTCGAGGTGCTCGAGCACACCCCGCCGGGTCGCGGCGGCGAGATCCAGATCACCGACGCCCTGCAGGAGATGGCGCAGGACGAGCCGATCATCGGTCTGCGGCTCGACGTGCCGCGCTACGACGCCGGCGACAAGCTCGGCTACCTCCAGGCCAACGTGCAGCTGGCGGCGGGCCGCGAGGACATCGGCCCCGCGTTCGTGGCGTGGCTGCGGCGCTGGTTGGCTGATCAGGATGAGCAGGCCGACCCGGGGAGCGCGAGGTGAGCGGGTTCGTCGGACACGGACGCGCCGAGGTCACCACCCAGGAGGAGCTGACCTCGGTCGAGGACCACCTTGCTGCGGTCCTCGACCTGCTGGGCGAGCCCGAGCCGATCGATCTGCGTCTGCAGGACGCACTCGGCCTGGTGGTGGCCGAGGACCTCGTCAGCGACGTCGAGGTACCGGCGTTCCCCAACTCGGCCATGGACGGCTACGCCGTGGTCGCGGCGGACATCGAGGCCGCGACCGTCGAGGAGCCGGTCTCGCTGCCGGTCATCGGCGAGGTGCTGGCGGGCTCCAGCGACATCCCCGACCTGCACCCGGGTCGGTGCGTGCGCATCATGACCGGCGCCCCTGTGCCGCCTGGGGCCGATGCCGTCGTCCCCGTCGAGACCACCTCCGGTGGGACGGGGCAGGTGGCCTTCCACCGGCCCGTCGAGCGTGGACGCCACATCCGGCGTCCCGGTGAGGATCTCACGCCGGGCCAGCCCCTGGTCGGCGCCGGTCGTCGGCTCAGCCCCGCCGACATCGGCCTGCTCGCCGTGGCGGGTGTCACCCGGGTGACCTGCGTGCCGCCGCCACGCGTGGTGGTCGTCTCCAGTGGGGACGAGCTCGTCCCCGCGGGCGACGTGCCCGGCCCGGGCCAGATCCGGGATGCCAACGGGCCGATGCTCTCGGCCATGATCCGTGCGACGGGGGCGGTGCCCTTCACCGTCGGGATCGTCCCCGACGACCGCAAGGCGCTGATGTACGCCCTCGACACCAACCTCGGCCATGCGGACCTGTTCGTCTGCACGGGGGGTGCCAGCGCGGGCACCCGCGACCTCATCCCCGACGTGATCGCCTCGCTCGGCACGGTCGAGACCGCCAAGGTCGCCATGAAGCCGGGGATGCCGCAGATCCGTGGCAAGGTCGGCAGCTGCCCGGTGATCGGGCTGCCGGGCAACCCGGTCTCGGCGTTCGTCTCCTTCGAGGTGTTCGTGCGTCCGGCGATCCGCAAGCTCCAGGGACGGCGGGACGTCCAGCGACCGGCGGTGACCGCGCGGTTGACCGAGCCGCTGAGCTCACCGCCCGGCAAGCGCAGCTACCTGCGGGTGCGCCTCTCGCGGGACCGGGACGGCTGGACCGCGACCACGACCGGGCCGCAGGGCTCGCACGTGATCAGCTCGATCGCACGGGCTGATGGCCTGGCCGTGGTGCCCGAGGACGTGACCGAGCTGGCGGCCGGTGACACCATCACGGTGTCCCTGCTGGTGGAGTGAGGTGCCGATGAGCGGTGAGCACGACGACCTCACCCACCTCGATCGACGGGGACATGCCCGCATGGTCGACGTCGGCGACAAGGACGTCTCGCAGCGCAGCGCCACCGCCGCCTGCCAGGTGCGCATGTCGCCGGCGACCGCGCGGCGGCTGCTGGACGGCGACCTGCCCAAGGGCGACGCACTGCCGGTCGTGCGCATCGCCGGCATCCAGGCCGCCAAGCGCACCCCCGAGCTGATCCCGCTGTGCCATCACGTCGCGCTGACCAGCGTGGACGTCGAGGTGGTGGTGGATGCCGATGCCGGCACCGCGGATCTGACCGCGACCGCGGCGGCCGCTGACCGCACGGGCGTGGAGATGGAGGCCATGACCGCTGCCTCGGTGGCGGCGCTGACCCTCTACGACCTGCTCAAGGCGGTCCAGAAGGACGTGGTCATCACCGACCTGCGGCTGCGCTCGAAGACCGGGGGCCGTTCGGGCGACGTCTCGCTTCCGTGAGCTGACCGCCCGGGCTAAGGTCGCCGGCTCGAGGCCACCTCGCCCCGCCCGGCAGCGGCGGTGCCCGCTCGGCACGCCGCTGCGGTCACGGTGCGAGGTGCTTCGAGCGCACACCGTGCGGTGTTACCGTCCGGCAGCGGACGTTCAGGTCGATGATGGGCGTCGCTGCCGGAAGGCGACAGCACGGTGGACGCGGTGAGACGGTGAACGAAGCCCTGGTGCTGCTGGCCCTGGTGTGGGCGGCCCTGTTGGTTCCGGCCGCTCTCCGTGCCCGCGCTGCCTCACCACACGCCACGGTCGGAGGGTTCGAACGCGCCATGGACGTCCTTCGCAGCGGTTCCTACGAGGATCACCAGCGTGAGCCGATCACGGCTGGTGGCAGCGACGACCAACAGCGTCCGGCACCGGCCGCGACGTACCCGCGGCACGGCGAGGATGCGGTGATCGTCCGCAGGCGGCTGTGGTTCCTGCGTGGGCTGGTGGGCACGGCCGCCTCCCTGCTGCTCGCCGTGCTGGTGGGCGGCTGGCTGTGGCTGCCGGCCGTGGTGATCACCGTGCTGACCGCGAGCTACACCGTGGTGCTGCGCTACCTCAAGCTGCAGCGTGATGCAGCGCGTGAGGTCGTGCGTGAGCTGGACCTGACCGGTCCCGAGCCACAGCTGCGCGAGCGGGTGGGCGAGGGTGAGGACGCCGTCGCGCTCGAGCGCGAGCCCGTCGCCGTCGGCGGCCCCACCCAGCCCGAGCGATCGGACGCACCGGGATCTGGCACCGTGCGTCTACGCCGGTGGGACGGCTGAGCCGCCGGCCGTGGACGCGGTGAACCCATCCCCGCCGGACGGGGGCGACGCCCGGGCGGACGATGCCCTGGAGGCGCGGGGCGAGACGGTCCGGGCCAGGTTCGAGGCCCGGCACGATGCGCGTGAGATCGGCCTGACCGCCTCACGCGAGGCCATCCGGGCGGCTGCCAGCGCGATCCGCGCGATCCACCGGGACGAGCTCGATCGGGCCCACGAGCTGCTGGCGACCGCCCATGCACGTCTCGACGCCGCGGTGGAGGCCTGCAGCCCTCACCCCAGCGTGCTGCACGCCGGGTTCGTGACCGACGCCGCCAAGGAGGTCGCCGAGGCGGCGCTCACCCGCGCCGCGGTCGCCGGTCGGCCGTTGCCGCCGCCGGACGAGCTCGGTGTCGACGACGTGGCGTGGGTGCACGGCCTGGCGGAGACCGTCGGCGAGCTGCGTCGCGCCTCGCTCGATGCGGTGCGCGGCGGTCACCTCGACGTCGCCGAGCGTTACCTGGCCCTGATGCAGGAGATCCTCGCGGTGCTGACCACCATCGACGTCCCCGACGGGCTGACCCGGGGCCTGCGGCGTGCGACCGATTCGGCCCGCTCGATCACCGAGCGCACCCGGGGCGATCTCACCGCCGCCGCCGGCCAGCACGAGCTGCGCGACGCGCTCGACGCACACCGTCAGGCCCTCGAGCGATCGGCCGATCGCGAGGTCTGACGGCGTTGGCGGGTGGTGACGCCCCGGGCTACCCTCCCGCTGCCCGGCCACCCCTCGCGGTGGCCGGATGCTTGGGGGTGTAGCTCAGCCTGGCAGAGCACTTCGTTCGCAACGAAGGGGCCGTCGGTTCAAATCCGATCACCTCCACCTCGAAGACGCCCCGTAGCCGCCGCTGCGGGGCGCTTTGCGTGGAGCACCGTTCGTTGAGGGCCATCTGGGAGCACGGAGACCTACGCCGACGCAAGCGCCAGCACGGATCGTGCGCTCTCGGCAGTAGCGCGCCGGGGAACCTGCCCGCGATGTCGACCGGACCGGCGCTGGTTGGTCACAGGCCCTACGACCGCTGCCCAGCGTCGGCGGCCTCGGGCCGTTCGGACTCGACGCAGGGACCTCAGCCTCTGTGAGGTGAGCCTTACTGAGGGCATCCTCACCTCAGAGGCTTCCCCGCCCGGCGACGATCGATGCGCCACGAGGCGGTGGAGGTTCGCTCGCCGGTCATCGGTTGCCGACGCGAGGCTGAGGATGACGCTGGACCAGGTTCCCCTCCGTCGACGGGTCACGGTCTCGACCCTGACCATGTCGGCTGCCGAGCAGCACCGGCTCACCGAACTGGGGATGCGCCACGGCGTGGAGGTCGAGGTGCTGCGACGGGCACCCTTCAACGGGCCCTTGGCAGTGCGCCTGCCGGGTGGGGGCCTGCTTGCGCTGCGGCGAGCGCAGGCTGCGCTGATCGTGGTCGCCGATGGCGATCACCTTGCCGATGGCGGTGATCATCTCATCGAAGGTCAGCGCGCCGATGTCTGAGCGGCGAGCTGCACGCACCACGGCAAGCCCCCGCCTGCGGCGTGTCGCACTCGCGGGGAACCCGAACGTGGGCAAGTCCAGCCTGTTCAACCAGCTCACCGGCGCCCGCCAGCACGTCGCCAACTGGCCCGGCAAGACCGTCGAGCGGCGGGCCGGTACCTGCCACCTCGCCCATGTCGAGGTGGAGATCGTCGACCTGCCGGGCACCTACAGCCTGGCCGGGCTGTCACCGGAGGAGCGGGTCGCCGCCGAGGCCCTCACCGACCCCGGGCTAGCGGCCGTCATCGTCGTGCTCGACACCACCAACCTCGAGCGCAACCTCTACCTCGCTGCGCAGATCGCAGAGCTCGGGCGGCCCATGCTGCTCGTGCTCAACATGACCGACACCGCCGCCCGCGACGGCTTCGTCATCGATGATGAGGCCCTGTCACGGTCCCTTGGCGCGCCCGTGGTGCGCACCGTCGCACGGACCGGCAGCGGCCTGGATGCACTGCGTCGCCTGTTGCTCGACGTCGCTGGCCCAACGATGCAGCGCCCGACGCCCTCCGCGGCACGACCGTCGAGGCGGTCGAGCCAGGGGGATGGGCCATGACCAGCGATACCGCGATGCCGCGCCTGCCCATCAGCTACGGCGAGGAGGTCGAGTCCGCGCTGGCTGAGCTCGTCCCCGCGGTCGCTGAACTCCCCCTCGCTGACCGCGCCGATGCCCGTTGGCTCGCGTTGCGGCTGCTCGAGGAGGAGCCGGTCACCACCGCGGTGGTCGCCAACGCGCCGGGCGGGACCTCGGTGCTCAGCCGCGCGACCGCTGCGGGGACACGCATCCGCGAGGCCACGGGGGTCCCCGCACCGTTGCTGATCGCTGACCGGCGCTATACCTGGGCCCACGAGCTCGCCGGGGCCACAGTGTCACGTGAGACCGTGCCGCGCTCGCTGACCGACCGGCTGGACGACGTGCTCACCCACCGGTGGCTGGGCCTGCCGATCTTCCTCGCCCTGATGTGGTTGACCTTCACGTTGGTCGTAGAGGTGGCAGATCCGTTCATCGGGTGGATCGAGGAGCTGACGGCGGGTCCGCTCACCCGCATCGGCTCGGCCGTGCTCGCCGTCCTCGGTCTCGCTGATAGCTGGGTCGCGGGCATGTTGCTCGACGGGCTGCTCGCCGGCGTCGGTGGGGTGCTGGTGTTCCTGCCCGTGCTCATCATGCTCTACCTCGCACTGGGGGCACTGGAGGATTCGGGCTACATGGCCCGTGCGGCGTTCCTGATGGACCGGATCATGGCGCCGATCGGCTTGTCGGGACGCAGCTTCCTGCCGCTGCTGCTCGGGTTCGGGTGCAACGTCCCGGCCGTCGCTGCCACCCGAGTCCTGGAACGGAGGCGGGACCGGATCATCACCGGGCTGCTGGTTCCCTTCGTCTCCTGCGCGGCCCGTCTGCCGGTCTACGTGCTGTTGGCCACGATCTTCTTCACCGAGGCGTCGGGGACCGTGGTGTTCGCGATGTACCTGCTCAGCATCGCGACCGTGCTGGTGATGGGAGCGGTGCTCGACCGCGTGCTCCTGCGCTCTGAGCGCAGCCAGACCTTCATCCTCGAGCTGCCGGCCTACCACCGCCCGGCTGCCCGCGTGCTGGGCAGCTACGTGGGGCGCCGCGTCGGTGCCTTCGTCAAGGAGGCCGGTCCGGTGATCGTGGCCGGTGCCGTCGGTGTCTGGTTCCTGTTGGCCATCCCCGTGGATGGTCACGGGTCCTTCGGCGACACCGACCTGGACGACAGCGCCTTCGCGGCCACCTCACGGGCGGTCGCGCCGACCATGGAACCGGCCGGGTTCGGTAGCTGGGAGGTGACCGGCACCCTGCTCACCGGACTGGTCGCCAAGGAGATCGTCGTCGCGTCCTTCTGGCAGGTCTACGACGTCGAGGTGGCACAGCAGGGCGAGGAGGACGTGGCCGGGCTCGCCGCCCCGCTGCGGGACGGGCTGACCACCTCCAGTGGGGGGCATCCGGCGGCCGCCGCCGTCGCCCTGATGGTCTTCGTCCTGCTCTACGTGCCGTGCTTCGCGACGGTAGGAGCGCTGAAGCAGGAACTCGGTGCGCGTTGGGCGCTGTTGTCGGTCGGCCTCAGCCTGACCGTGGCCTGGCTCGCGGCGACCACGGTGTTCCAACTCGGCCGGCTGCTCGGCCTCGTGTTGGGTGGAGGGTGATCGTCGATGCTGCTCGCTGTGCGTGATGCGATCGAGGCCGCCGAGGGCGCCAGCCTGGACCTCGATGCGCTGGCTCAACAGCTGGAGACCGACCGTGAGGCCGTGCGTGCAGCGCTCCAGCATGGGATCGCTCGGGGCTGGTTCGCCGATCTGGAGGTTGCCTCGCTGCCGGCCAGCTGTGGGGCGGCCGGCTGCGCGCCTGTCCCGACGAGCCCCAGCTGTCGGCGGTGCCCGCTCGCCCGGTGAGCACGGCTGGCGCGGGTCGTCATCCGGTTCAGGTCAGGAGAACGTGGTGGTGACCTCGTTCGAACACGGGCCTTCGGAGCCGTCGCTGGCGACCGCGCACACCTGGTGGACGTACTCGCCCTGACCCTTGCCACCGGTGGCGTCGGTGAACGGAGCCCCGGAGATGTCCTCGTACTGGAGGGTCCCGTCGCGGTAGATGTTGACGGTGGTCGCACCTGTCCAGTCGAGGACGATGTGGTGTGAACCCTTGTCCTTGTAGCCGGACGTGCTGAGTGTGATGTCGGACACCTCAGCTGTGATGACCGACCCGTCGGTCTCGGTCCAGGTCGACGTACCGCCGCTGTTGTAGGCACGGATCTGGTGGTCGTAGGTGGTCGAACCGGTGAGCCCCGTGTCGGTGTAGCCAGTCACATCGGCGCCGACCTCGGCGATCCGCGTCCAGGTCTCGACGCTTACGTCGTCAGCGGTTCGTCGCTCGAGCTCGTAGCCCCACTCGTCGGTCACCTCGGTCCAGGTGAGATCCACGGTGGTGGCACCGGTCGCTTGCGCTGAGAGGTCTGTAGGTGCCGCGGGTGCAGCGATCGCCTCGGTCTCGGAGCGGACGAAGAGGTGGTCGATCGCGATGCTGTCGCGTGTGTTGGCACCCTGGGTCCGGTTCGTGTCGCGCACACGGATCTGTACCTCGCCGAACACGGTGTCGGCGCGCGTTGCGGAGTAGACACGCGAACCGCCAGCTTCGATCACCAGGGCTGGCTCGAAGCTGCTGCCGTTGTCGATGGAGTACTCGAACGCGAAGCTGTCGGCGTCAGCGGACGTGGATGCGCTCGCGTCGACGAACAGCGTGACCGAGGATCCGCCGGTGACGTCCACGACCCAGCGGTGTACGAGCTGGGAATGCCGTAGCGATGGTCTCCCGCCCGTCTCGATCTCGGTGATCGTCACCGTCGGGCCCGTGTCCCCGGTGATCGCCGCCGCGACGTCCGAGCGCACGTTGGGCAGATCGTCCTACAGCCCTGCACCCGGACAGTCCGTCGCCGTGAAATCGCGATGGCCGGAGATCGCGTCGACCGTCTTGGCGTTGACGCCGTTGTCGTAATCGACCTGCGAATCGGGATCGATGCCATGCCGATCCGCGAGTTCTGCGAGGTACTCCACCAGCGCGACCCGTGCGGCAGGCTTGGCCTCAACGTCGCTCAATGTGCCCAACAGCGCCACACCGAAGTTGCCGGTGTTGTAGCCGCCGGTGTGCGCGCCGGTCACCATCTGCGCATCCGCGGCCGTGCCGTAGTGGCCGAACTCCGAGCCGGTGCCATCCGCCTCGGCACACGAAGGGCTGTCGCTGCCCGACCAACGGCCCTCGTAGACCGTCCCGTCCTCCGAGATGAGCGCTTGATAGCCGATGTCGTCCCAACCGTTGGTCTTGACGTGGTACTCGTATAGATCGCACGCACCCGCGCATCTGGATCGGGATCGTCGTTCTGTGTGGCCGTGTGGTGCACGGTCATGATCTGCGGGGACGCGTAGCTGCGCTCCGAGGTCCGGATCGACTCGTCCGCCTGCCAATCCGTCCGCGACCTGCAGCTCGTGACCGCAGCCGCCGACCCGGCAGGCCGCAAGCCCACCACCTCCGAGGGCCCGTCCGTTGTGTGGAGCGCAGCAGCACGGGCGTCATGGGCGAACGAGGGGACCCCACGGACCTGATAGGCGTTGGCATCACCACCCGGGACCAGCGCCCCCGTCCACTGCCCGACCGCCTGGGCCCCGTCCTCGATCATCGCCTGCCATGGGCCCCACGCCCCGGCGATGCGGAACCGCACCGCCAGGCCTTCGACCCCGGCGTGGTCATCGCCGTCATGGTCGTGGTGGACATCCGCGCCCGCGGGCAACTCGAACACCACGCCGACATGGTCGATCGGGAAGCCTGGCTCGACCACCCCGGAGGTCACCGGCCGCTCGTCGTACAGCGGCTGTGGGCGCGTCACCGCCACCGCCGCCACCGTCGACATCGCCAACAGCATCCCCAGCACCGTCAGCGCGACGACGACCATCCGGGCCACGACGCCCGCACCCCCGGTCACCGGCGTTGCACCGGATCTCCACATCATCCTCCAGAAGCCGCAAGCATGGCGAAGCTGTCGCGTCCGCTGCAGTCAGCACTCGCTGCGGCTCGCTGACGTGAAGTCAGGTTGTCGTCGATGTGACGACGACGATCCGGCACCGGCACGCCTGCCGTTCAAGGTCAGGGGCATGCGACGGACGTCAACGTTGTCCGGCGCCGTCCGAGCGACTATCGCTCGTGCAAGGGCGGTGGTCAACATCGGATGCGACCCAGGATCGACGAGCATGACGCTTGGACCCGCTCCCCGTGGGCTGGGCACACCCGGGACGGCCCCGAGGTCGACGACCGAAGGGTTGGTCGGTTTGGACGTCAGGCGTCAGGGTCGAGGCTCTAGTCCGGTTGCGTGCTACCTCGCTCAAGCATCCTGGCCCACGGTGCCGCTGTCAGGCCGTGCGCCACCACGCTGAGCAGCACGGTCCAGGTCACGAC
>JBKGZF010000003.1:0-21448 GCA_046545715.1 Nitriliruptoraceae bacterium
GACCGCCTGCCGATCGTGCTCGGCTGCGATGCGGCCGGGGTCACCGCCGACGGCCGCGAGGTGGTCGTCCACGCGGTGGTCGCCGACCCGGACGGGGTCGACGAGACGCTCTCGGACGGCTTCTCGATCCTCTCCGAGCGCTACGACGGCACCTTCGCCGAGCGCGTCGCCGTGCCGGCGCGCAACCTGGTCGACAAGCCTGCCGAGCTGAGCTTCGAGGAGGCCGCCTGCCTGCCCACCGCTTGGCTGACCGCCTACCGGATGCTGTTCACACGCGCGCGGCTCACGCCCGGCCAGCGGGTGCTGATCCAGGGCGCCGGCGGTGGCGTGGCGACCGCCGCGGTGCTGCTGGCACGGGCCGCCGGGCTGCACGTGACCGTCACCAGCCGCGACGAGGGCAAGCTGACACGTGCGCTGGAGCTCGGCGCGCACGAGGCCGTGGCCTCCGGGCAGCGGCCCTCCCAGCGCGTCGATGCGGTGGTCGAGACCGTCGGCGAGGCCACCTGGTCGCACTCGCTCAAGGCGCTGGAGCGTGGCGGGGTGGTGGTGGTCGCCGGCGCCACCTCCGGGTTCAACCCACCTGCCGACCTCGCGCGGGTGTTCTTCCGTCAGCTGGAGGTGGTCGGCTCGACCATGGGCACCCGCGACGAGCTGGTGCGGCTGACCCGCATGCTCAAGGCCACCGGGCTGCGGCCGCTGATCGACGAGGTGTTCGCCTTCGCCGACGGGCGGGCCGCCTTCGAGCGGATGGTCGAGGGCCAGCAGTTCGGCAAGCTGGTGCTACGCCCCTGACCGGGGTGACCGCTGGCCACCATCCCGGGTGGCGGTCACGTCGAGGTTGGCTCCGGGGGCCGGGCTCGAACCGGCGACTTTTCGATTAACAGTCGAACGCTCTGCCAACTGAGCTACCCCGGAAAGGTTCGCTGCGTTCGCGGTGATACCACCGCCTCGCACAGCACCGCTCGTCCCCGTGGGGGCGAGCGGGCTACGAGTGTACCAATCGGCTCACCTGGGCCACACGGGCCGAGGAGCGCATGACTAGTCTGAGCGCCCGACGAGGAGGACGTGTCATGCGCAAGGACCTGGTGTTCATCCCCGACGACGAGCCCGGCCAGCTCGCCCGGCTCGGAGAGCTGCTCGGCGAGGCCGGGATCAACATCGAGGGGATCAGCGCCTTCACCGGCCAGGGCAAGGGCATCGTCCACCTGCTGGTGGACAAGGCCGAGGAGGCCCTCGAGGTCCTGCAGGACGCCGGCGTCGATGTGCGTGCGGCCCGTCGGGTCGTGGTCGTCCCCTTGCCTGACGAGCCCGGCCACCTCGGCCGCGCCTGCCGGACGTTGGCGGACGCGGAGATCAACATCGAGCAGGCCTATATCGCCGCTGGCAGCAAGCTGGTGATCGTCTGCGACGACGTGGACCGCGCCAAGGAGCTGCTCGGGGTCACCGACTGACCACCTCGACGCGGCCCACCTCGGCGGTGTCTGCTCGGGTGGCCGGCGGGGCAGCAGGTCAGTAGGGCAGGTCCGCCTGCTTGAACTCGTGCAGGTCGAGGTCGCCATCGATGAGCTCGAGGACCGACTTGATGCGTCCGTAGGCGCCGCCGTCGCCGTTGGGGCGGGAGAGGATCCGAACGAACACCGCCCGCTGCTCGGTGACGAAGGTCGGCACGCCGAAGATCTCGCGCGCGGACGCCGCCTGGTGCTCCTCACGCAAGGTCGCCAGCGGCGAGCCGTCCTCGATGTGCGCGAACACTTCATCGGCGTCGACCTCGGCGCGTGTGAGGGCCTCGCGGATCACCTGCGGATCCTTGATGTCCTGCCCGTGGTCGTGCCGGGCTGCGAACAGCTGCTCGTGGGCGTCGAGGAAGCGCTCGGGCAGGTGGTCGCGGATCGCGAGGCCGGCCTGCAACGCGAGCACACCAGGTACCTGTTCGGGCGCGTCCTGATCCCACACGGCCGGATCGGCCTCCTCGACGTGGGCCTGTGCGAGCGAGAAGGGCATCCAGTCGACCTCGAGGTCGGCGCCGTCCCTAAGGGCCGCGATCACCTGCTCGTTGCCGTTGCGCGCGAACGGGCAGAGGTAGTCGAAGGTGATGCCGAAGCGATGCGTCACGTCCTTGGTCCTTTCCCAGGTATGCGGTGTTGGGCCTGCAGTTGCTGTCCTGCGTCTTCGTCACCAACCCACACAGCGTGCCAGGTCTTCCATCGCGGGCCCGCAGGCGGTCTGGATCCCGCGGAAGGTCAGTGCGAAGGCGAAGAAGGCGCCCCAGCCGAGCCCCACGTACTCGCGTGCCTCGCGGCGCAGTCCGGCGATGCGGCCACCGATGATGGCCACCAGTGGGAAGATCGAGCCGTAGAGGTAGTGCAGCCAGGCCGTCGGCATGCCCGCAGCGCGTCGACCGAGCAGCAGCAGGATCACCCCGGTGACGGCCTGGACCACCAGCAGGTTCTCGGTCCAGTGCTGGACCACCCACAGCCACACCGGCGTCTCGTCGCGCCGCAGGACGCGCAGCACCAGCGCAGCCACCAGCACCACCACGAACAGCAGGACGACGAGCATGCCGAGGTAGCGATGGAACCGGGTCACGGGGGGCTCCAGTGGCCTGGGCTCGGCCGGCTGGTGGGCCGAGGGTGCTGCGGGGAGGTAGGTCGAAGCGGTCGGGCAGCGTAGCCCGGGGGCTGGAGTCTCCCCGTGGCGGCCCCGGGCCAGGGGAGGAGCTGGCGTGGGCGACGCGCGGGTCCGCCGCCACGTACGGTTGCTGACGATGTCGACGGGAGGTCAGCGATGCTCGCAGCGTTCTCGGTCACGCCGCTCGGCGGTGACGCCTCGGTCGGTGACGTGGTCGCCGAGGTGGTGCAGCTCGTGCGCGAGAGCGGGCTCGACAACCAGACCGATGCCATGTTCACCACGGTGGAGGGCGAGCCGCAGGAGGTCTTCGAGCTGCTCCAGCGCTGCGTGACCCACGTCGAGCGGTACGCACCGCGGGTGTCGATGGTGGTCAAGATCGACCACCGTCCCGGGTACCACGGCGACCTGACCCGCAAGGTCGAGCGGGTCGAGCGGTCGATCGCCGAGGGCACGGCGGGCTGACCTGCGTGGGCCGACCTGGTCGGGCCCCCTGCGATGGTCAGCCGGCGGTCCTCGCAGCGGCCAGGCGTTCGCGCCGTGAGGTGATCCAGGCGCCGACCAGTACGAGGGCGGTGCCCACGATCGCCAGCGGGTGGATGCTCTCACCGAGCGCGACGACCCCGAGGACGATCGCCACCACCGGCACGAAGTAGATCGCGATCGACCCACGGGGTCCGCCGACCCGGCCCACCAGGGTGGTCATCAGTACGAAGGCCGCCCCGGTGCCCAGCACCCCCAGCGGCAGCATGGCCAGGGCCGGGCCCCAGGCGAAGCTCGAATCCGGCAGCGCCGCCAGCCCGAACGGCGTGACCAGGGCCACGGCGGCGAGCTGGGCGCGCAGCAGCACGGGCAGGGCGCCGTAGCGCTGCTGGAGGGGCACGGCGAGGTTGGCCGAGAGCCCGTAGAGCACCACGGCGAGGAACACCAGCCCGGTGCCGGTGGCGGTCTGAACCGTCCCGTTGGCGAGCTGGCCGAGTGGCAGCTCTGGCAGCGAGATCGAGACGATGCCGAGGAAGCCCACCACCAGCCCGATCGCCTGGGTGCGGCCGGGCAGCCGACCGAGCAGCACGGCCGACCAGGCGGCCACCGTCAGCGGCATGGCGCCGTTGACCATCCCGGCGACCGAGGAGTCGATCGACTGCTGCGCGATGGGGAAGAGCAGCAGCGGCACGCCCATCCAGATGATGCCGAGCAGCAGGACGCGCGGCAGGTCCTCGCGCTCGATGTGGGTTCGGCGGGCGCGGGGGACCAGCGCCACGGCCAGCGCTCCGAGGCCGACCCGGCACAGCGTGACCAGCCCGGGGGCGAAGCTGCGCAGCCCGATCTCCATGAACATGAAGGACGAGCCCCAGATGGTCGCGATGACGGCGAGCAGCCCCCACTCACGCCAGCCGAAGGCCTCGAGGTTGGTGCCCTGCGAGGTCGTCAGCAGGCGTGAGCGGTGCGGTCTCGTGCTGTTGGTCATCGCATCCGACCCCCGGTGGCTCGTCCGGAACGCCGGACGCGTCCTCCATCCTACCGACCATCACCTGGGTGCTGGACCTGGGCGGGGCGGCGTAGAGCGTGCGTCGTACGCGCGCGACGTCCGATGCGGACGTCCGCGTGCGGGCCACCGGTTGCCTCCCTGCGCGGCGTGGGAGCCGCATCTGCGCCCTCGAGCGCCTCCCGCCGTCCGACGTACAGGTCAGAGGTGGTAGCCAGGACCGATCCACACCGTCATCCTGACGACCGGACGCGGACCGCATCGCTGCGGCGTAGCGGGTCCAGCGCCAGTTCCTCCGGACCACTCGCGTCCACATCGAACCCACCCCCAGGCCAGGAGACCCTTTGCTGTCATCGTTGCGCACCGTCGGCGACCGACTGCGTGTCGGACGGATCGCCGTCGCTGCGGCGCTGGCGGTGGCCGCCTCCGCGGCCATCACGGTCGACGTCGCCCCGGAGGGTGACGAGGGGATCGGCGTGGCTGCCGAGCCGAGGACGACCTCCTCGGGACACGCTGCCTCGGATGACGGTGCCTCGGATGAGGCAGGGTTCTCTGCGACCGGTGAGCTCGATCCCACGGGCCTGGTCGAGACGGTGATGGTCGACGCCGACCAGCTCTCGGCTGATGGCGAGGTCTTCGAGGTGCGGGCCACCGCGGTCGGTGCCAGCGCCGTGCCGGAGGAGACCTGGGACGCCCTCGCCGAGTGCGAGTCCGAGGGCCGGTGGTCGATCGCTACCGGCAACGGCTTCTACGGGGGGCTGCAGTTCGACCTCGACTCGTGGCAGTGGGCCGGCGGCGAGCGCTACGCCGACTATCCGCACGAGGCGACGCGCCGGGAGCAGATCACGATCGCCGAGCGGCTGCTGGAGATGCACCCCGGGGGCTGGGCAGCGTGGCCAGCGTGCTCGGCACAGCTCGGGCTGCGCTGAGCTCGCCATGGCGTTGCCTCGGCGCCGGCCACCGCTACGGTCCACGCTCCTTGGTTAGGAGCCAGCGTGGACGACTTCGAGACCATCAGCGTCGAGCGTGATGGCGCGATCGGCCGGGTCGTGCTGGATCGCCCCGAGCGGATCAACGCCATCGTCGAGCCGATGCCGCGTGAGCTGCGACGGGCGGTCGAGGCGCTCGACGACGATCCGCGCATCCGGGTCATCGTGCTGCGTGGCGCTGGCGATGGCTTCTGCAGCGGCTACGACCTCGAGGTCTACGCCGAGACGCCCGGGCCCAACCCGGGCCAGCAGGACATGCCGTGGGATCCCATGGTCGATCTGCGGCTCATGGGTGGCTACACCGATGACTTCATGTCGATCTGGCGCTCCCAGACGCCCGTGATCGCGCAGGTCCACGGGGCGGCAGTAGCCGGCGGCTCCGACATCGCGCTGTGCTGCGACCAGATCGTGATGGCCGACGACGCGGTCATCGGCTACCCGCCGGCACGCGTGTGGGGGATGCCGACGACCATGATGTGGGTCTACCGGGTCGGCCTGGAGCAGGCCAAGCGCCTGCTGCTGACCGGTGACCTCATCGACGGCGAGGAGGCCGCCCGCATCGGGCTGGTCGCCGAGTCGGTGCCCGTCGAGCAGCTCGCCGAGCGGGTGGGGCAGCTCGCGCACCGCATCGCCACGGTGCCCGCCAGCCAGCTCGCGATGGCCAAGACGGCAGTCAACCAGGCCTACGAGCAGATGGGGCTGTCGACCACCCAGCTGCTGGCGACGCTGTTCGACGGGATCGCCCGCCACAGCCCGGAGGGCGTCGCGTTCAAGCAGCGCGCCGAGCAGGTCGGTTGGAAGCGCGCGGTCGATGAGCGTGATCAGGGCTGAGCCGGGCGAGCGACCCGCTAGCTGAGGTGGTTCGCTACCGGCCCGATGGCCAGAAACCCGATGAGCCGGAACCAGGAGTTGCGTGGTGCGGATCCGTACGTTGCTGACGCTGTCGACAGGCGCGGCGCTCGGCGCTGGTGCGATGTACCTGCTCGACCCCGAGCATGGTCCGCAGCGGCGTCAGGTCGCTCGTAGACAGGCCGTGGCCTGGGCGCGTGAGAACGCGGTGCACAGCGCCAGCGACGTGCGCCGTCGCGCCGAGGAGATGGCGGTCGCGGCCGTGGCCGGCTACCGCGAGGCTCGCGCCGCCGACACCGGGCCAGGCTGACCGGCGCGGGTTCGGTCCGTCGGCGTGTCGCCGCCTAGCGTTGCCGCACAGTCGACGAGGGAGCCCACGATGGATCTCGGCCTCAGCGAGCGCGGACGCGAGCTGCACGAGCAGATGCGCGACTTCTTGGACACCTGGATCCTGCCCAACGAGGAGCGCTACCACCGCGAGATCGCAGAGTCGGGTGATCGCCACCACCAGCCGCCGGTGATGGACGAGCTCAAGGCCGAGGCGCGCCGGCGTGGGCTGTGGAACCTGTTCCTGCCGGACGAGACCCACGGGGCGGGGCTGAGCAACCTCGACTACGCGCACATCGCCGAGCTGACAGGTCGTTCGGCACTGATCGCCCCTGAAGCGACCAACTGCGCAGCACCCGACACCGGCAACATGGAGGTGCTGCACATGTTCGGCACGCCCGAGCAGCAGGCCACGTGGCTCGAGCCGCTGCTCGAGGGCGAGATCCGCTCGACGTTCTTCATGACCGAGCCGGACGTCGCCTCGTCCGATGCCCGCAACATCGGCTCGCGCATCGAGCGGGACGGCGACGAGTACGTGCTCAACGGGCGCAAGTGGTGGTCATCGGGCGCCGCGAGCCCGCGCTGCAAGGTCGGCATCTTCATGGGGGTGACCGATCCCGACGCCGACCCCTACCGCCAGCAGTCGATGGTCCTGGTGCCCATGGACACCCCCGGGGTGAAGGTCGAGCGCGAGCTGCCGGTCTTCGGCCACTACGACGGGCAGGGCGGTCACCCCGAGGTCTCGTTCACCGATGTCCGGGTCCCGGTGAGCAACCTGATCGGACAGGAGGGCGACGGGTTCGCGATCGCCCAGGCGCGGCTGGGGCCGGGCCGCATCCACCACTGCATGCGGCTGATCGGCATGGCCGAGCGCGGCTTCGACCTGATGTGCCAGCGTGCGCTGGAGCGTGAGCCGTTCGGTCGACCGATCGCCGACCAGGGGGTGTTCCACCACTGGACCGCCCAAGCCCGGGTCCGCATCGAGCAGGCCCGGCTGCTCACGCTCAAGGCCGCCCATCTGATGGACACCGTCGGCAACAAGGGCGCGCGCATGGAGATCTCCGCGATCAAGATCGTGGCGCCGTCGATGGCCGAGTGGGTGCTGGACAAGGCGATCCAGACCCATGGCGGCAGCGGGTTCACCAACGACCAGCCGCTGGCGCTGATGTGGTCGCACGCCAGGACCCTGCGGATGGCCGACGGCCCCGACGAGGTCCACGAGATGGCCCTCGCCCGACGTGAGCTCAAGCGCTACCGCGCGAGCGACTAACCCGCTCGACCCACGCACATGCGAGAACCTGGGCATATGCCCAGGTTCTCGCATCGTTTCGACGGTCAGGGACGCCGCAGCCCGCGTCGACGGCGCCCTGCGCCCGCGGATCGACGCGGGCTCAGAAGCCGGTCGGGGTGCTCTGCCCGATGCCGGTCACCGCGAAGAAGATGACCGAGCCGAGCACCACGACGATCAGCAGCGACCACCAGAACCAGACCTGGATGCGGCGGCGACGTGCCCGCCGCCGGGCCTGCTCGGCACGTTGGCGGCGGCCCGGCGTGGGCCGGCCCTTGGGCGCCGGCTGACGCCGGTCGCCGCCGGTGGGCTGCGACGGCGCGTTCGCCTCACGGTTGCGTCGTGCCACCTCGACCCTCCGTCGGTCCGTGCACTGCTGGATGAGCTCAGCCCGTACGGTAACCGGCGCGACAGCGTAGGTCGCATCCGTGGCTGACGAGGCGAGGTGGTGGTGACGCGACGGGCGCTCGGTGCGGACGGCTGTGCGGCCGGGTGGGTGGTGGTCAGCCTGGTCGACGGCGCGGTCGAGGACGTCGAGGTGGTGGCGGCGCTCGGCGAGGCGCTGGCGACGCCGGTCGACGCGGCCGGGGTCGACATGCCGATCGGGCTGATCGATGCCCCGCGTCAGGCCGATCAGGCCGCACGGGCCCTGCTGCCGGGGCGCGCGAGCAGCGTGTTCGCGACCCCGCCGCGATGCGTCGTGGAGGGCTTCTGCGACGGCAGCCTCACCGATCACGCCGCTGCGAGCCGGGCCGCACGGGCCGCCACCGGTGCCGGGCTGAGCATGCAGGCCTGGCGGCTGGTGCCCCGGATCGCGGAGGTCGATGACCTGGTCGCCGCCGATCACCAGCTGCTGGAGGTCCATCCCGAGGTCGCCTTCGCGGTGCTCGTCGGTGACGCGCTGCCCCGCAAGCGCTCCTGGGCGGGCATCACCACCCGTCGCGCGGTGCTCGCGCGGCACGGTGTGGAGCTGCCCGACCGGTTCCCTGGCGATGAGCAGGCCGCGCCGGACGACGTGGTCGACGCCGCGGTCTGTGCCTGGGTCGCCGATGCCGCGGCAGCCGGGCAACCGTTGCTGTCGGTGCCGCCCACCACCGACCAGGTCGACCGGGGCCGGCCCATCGTCATCACCGCACGGCGACCGCCACCGGTCGTGCCAGGGCCGCCCCGCTGAGGTCGGCCGCGGCGTCGCTGGCGGCTCCCGGTCGGGGGGGGGGCGCGATCTCAGCCGCCCGGCGCTCGCTACCGTCGCGGCATGTCGCGACGACGAGGTGCCACGGTCCCGCTGGGCGGGCTGCTGCTCGTGGGGCTGGTGCTCGCGGTAGCAGGGTGCGACGGCGCGGACGAGCCGGGTAGCGGCGATGCCGAGGAGCCCACCGGCGAGGGCGAGGACACCGCACCGGGCGACGACGCAGAGGACGGCGACGACGGGTCCACCGACGATCCGGCGAACGGCGACGGGGGAGCGGAGCCGGGAGAGGACGGCTCCGACGCGTCCAGCGACGAACGCGAGCGCGACCCGCGGCTCGACGTCGCGGTTGAGCTCACCGAGGTGGCAGCCATGGACTCGCCGACCGCCGGTGCGGTCGGTCCCGACGGCACGCTCCACCTCGCCGAGCGGGCCGGCACGGTGCATCGCCTGGACGCGGACGGCCTCGGCGAGCCGGTCGTCGACCTCTCCGAGCAGGTCACCGTCGATGGCGAGCGCGGCCTGCTCGGTCTCGCGTTCGCGGCCGACGGCAGCGAGCTCTACCTCTCCTGGACCGACGGCGACGGGGACACCGTGGTGACCGCGGCGCCCGTGGAGGACGGCCGGGTCCGCGGCGAGGAGCAGCGCACGGTCTTCACCCACGAGCAGCCCTACGCCAACCACAACGGGGGCCACCTCGCCGTCGGACCCGACGGGTTGCTCTACCTCGGCCTCGGGGACGGCGGTGGCGCGGGTGATCCGCTGGGCGCGGGCCAGGACCTGTCCACCCCGCTCGGTGCGATCCTGCGCATCGATCCGCGGGGCGGCGACCCCTACGCGGTCCCCGACGACAACCCCTTCGTCGACCGTGATGGCGCGGCGGAGGAGATCTACGTCTACGGGCTGCGCAACCCCTGGCGGTTCTCCTTCGACCGTGAGACCGACGATCTGTGGATCGCCGACGTGGGCCAGGACCGGCGCGAGGAGATCAACCTGCTCGCCGCCGATCAGGCCGCCGGCGCCAACCTCGGCTGGAACCGGATGGAGGGCACGCTGGAGTTCGAGGGCAGCGAGCCCGACGACCACGTCCCACCGATCTACGAGTACGAGACGCACGGGTCGCAGGGCTGTGCGGTCACCGGCGGCTACGTCTACACCGGGCGGCAGATCCCGGCGCTCTACGGCGCCTACCTCTACGCCGACTCGTGCAACGGCCAGCTGCGCGGTCTGATCGTCGAGGACGGCGAGGTGGTCGAGCAGGACGACCTCGGCGTCGATGGCGGCCAGGTGGTCTCCTTCGTCGAGGATGAGGACGGCGAGCTGTACGTGCTCGACCTCGGTGGGCGGGTCCTGCGCCTCGATCCGGCCTGAGCGGCGGCATCCAGCTGCGCCGGTGTGCGTCGCTCGCGCGACGGTCGTAGGGTCGTGCTGAGCCGGAGACAAGGAGCCCGTCGTGCGCGTCAACCTGATGATCGAGGGACAGGAATCGGTGACCTGGGAACAGTGGGTGGCGCTGGCCCGCGCCACCGAGGAGGCGGGCCTCGAGGGCCTGTTCCGCTCCGATCACTACCAGTCGGTCGCCAGCCGCACCGAGCGCTCGTCGCTGGACGCCTGGGCCACGCTCGCGGCGTTGGGGGGCATCACCGAGCGGATCCGGCTGGGAACCATGGTCTCACCGGCCTCGTTCCGCCACCCTTCGGTGCTGGCCAAGAACGTGGTCACCGCCGATCACGTCTCCGGCGGGCGCGTCGAGCTCGGCATGGGCGCCGGCTGGCACGAGCTCGAGCACATCACCTACGGCTTTCCCTTCCACGACCTCGGCACCCGCTACGAGGTGTTCGAGGAGCAGGTGGAGATCGTCACCCGCCAGCTGCGCGAGGAGCGCTTCGACTTCCACGGCAAGCACTACCACCTCGAGGGCTGCGAGGCGCGGCCCAAGCCCGTGCAGATGCCGAGCGTGCCGCTGATCCTCGGCGGGACGGCCGGGAAGCGCTCGGCTCGGCTCGCAGCCCGCTTCGCCGACGAGTACAACACCGTCTTCCCGTCGCTCGAGGCCGTGCGCGAGCGCAAGGCGCGGCTCGATGCCGCCTGCGCGGACAACGGTCGTGCGCCGCTGCCCCTGTCGATGATGACCGGCTGTCTGCTCGGGCGCGACGAGGCTGAGGTGCGCGACCGTGCCTCACGGCTCAAGCAGCTCTCGGGCGCCGAGGGCGAGCTGGATGCCTGGCTCGACAAGCTGCGCGACGCGTGGATCATCGGCACGCCCGAGCAGGCCGCCGAGCGGCTCGAGGCCTACCGGCAGGAGGGTGTCAGCCGGGTGATGCTCCAGAACCAGCTCCACGACGACGTGGACATGGTCGCGGTCATGGGCGAGCTGACCTGACGGTGACCCCAGGAGCTCGTGACACGGGAGGTCGAGACATGCGCATCCGCCAACTCGGTGACTCCGGGCTGCTGGTGTCCAACTACGCGCTCGGAACGATGACCTTCGGGCAGGAGACGCCCGAGCCGGACGCCCACGCCATCCTCGATCGTTTCGCCGCCGCCGGCGGCACGCTGCTCGATCTCGCCGACGTCTACGTCGCCGGTGAGTCGGAGCGGATCGTCGGCCGGTGGCTGGCCGCACGCGGCCACCGCGATGACGTGGTGTTGGCCACCAAGGCACGCTTCCCCGTCGGTGAGGACGTCTCCGCCGCCGACCAGGGCCTCTCCCGGCGCTACCTGCACCGTGCGATCGACGCGAGCCTCGCACGGCTCGGCGTCGACCACGTCGACCTCTACCAGGTCCATGCCTGGGACCTGCTGACCCCGGTGGAGGAGTGGCTGCGCGCGATGGATGAGCTGGTCACCGCCGGCAAGGTGCGCTACGTGGGCGTGTCCAACCTGCGCGGGTTCCAGCTGCAGCGCGCCGTCGACACCGCCCGGGCCGCGGGGCTGGCGCCGGTGATCTCCCTGCAACCGCAGTACAACCTGCTCGCGCGCGAGATCGAGTGGGAGCTGGTCCCGTGCTGCCTCGACGAAGGGGTCGGGCTGCTGCCCTGGTCGCCGTTGGGCGGCGGCTGGCTGACCGGCAAGTACCGACGTGACGAGCGACCGACCGGTGCCACCCGGCTGGGCGAGGACCCCGATCGTGGGGTCGAGGCCTACGACACCCGCGCCACCGAGCGCACCTGGGGGATCCTCGACGTCGTGCGCGAGGTGGCCGAGGAGCACGGGGCGACCATGAGCCAGGTCGCCTTGGCGTGGGTCGACGCGCAGCCCGGTGTCGCCTCGACGATCCTCGGCGTGCGCAGCATGGAGCAGCTCGAGGACAACCTCGGCGCCATCGATCTGCAGCTCAGCGCCGACGCGCTCGCCCGGCTCGAGCAGGTCAGCCGGCCGCAGACCCCGCAGTACCCCTACGGCATGCTCGAGCGCATCGACGCCCAACGGCTTGATCCGTTGCTGTGAGACCGGGTCGCGCGCGCCGGCCGGATCCAGGGGTGGGCGCAAGTAGGCTGTCGTGCGCGTGGGGGCCGGTAGCTCAGCTGGTCAGAGCAGCGGACTCATAATCCGTCAGGCGCGGGTTCAAGTCCCGCCCGGCCCACGGCTTCGCGTCCGGGTCAGCGCCAGCCGAGCATGCTGGTGCAGGCGGGCCACTGGCTCCAGCCCGAGCGCTGCTGGAGGATGTGGCCGCGGTAGATCTGCTCCGCCTTGGACGCCTCGTGGGGCAGTCCGGAGCCACCGACGCTGCGCCAGGTGTCGGCCATGAACTGCAGGCCGCCGTAGAAGCCGTTGCCGGTGTTGATCTGCCAGTTGCCGTTGGACTCGCACTGGGCCAGCTGCTCGAACTTCTCCACGCGGTGCTGGGGAACGCCGAACTCGCTCGCGGTCTCCGCTTCTGCCTCGGCCTCGGCCTCGGCATCGATCTCGGCTTGCTCCGCCTCGCGGTCCTCGTAGGGCTCGAGCTCGACCAGATCCACGTGACCGAAGCTGCGTGCCAGCAGGACGGCGACCTCCGCCCGGCTGATGTCGTCACCGGGGCAGAAGCTGACCAACGACTCCGAGCATCCGGTGGTGACGCCGATCTCAGCCAGGCGGTCGACGGCCGGCTCGTGCGGCTCGCTCACGTCGTCGAAGAACGGGCCGTCGGCGGGGGGAGGATCGAGGGCGCGGTCGAGCAGAGAGGCCGTCTGGGCGCGCGTGAGCGTGTCGCCGGGGCAGAAGGCGCTCTCCTCGCAGCCCTGCGTGTAGTCGTTGGCCGCCAGCACGTTGATCGCGTCCTCGTGGGTGGTGCCAGCGATGTCATCGAAGTCGACGTCGGAGACCTCCTCCTCGTCAGCCTCGAGCTCGAAGGCGTTGACCAACAGGCTGGCGGCCTGACCGCGCGTCAACGGCTGGTCGGGACAGAAGCGGTCCTCCTCGCAGCCGGCGATGACGCCGTCCTCAGCCAGGGCGGTGACCGCCTGCTCGTAGCTCTCGTCCTCGGTGTCGTCGAAGGACTCGATCGGCTCGTCCGACCCATCTGGCTCATCCGAGGAGGAGTCATCCTCCTCCTCCTCCTCCTCGCCCTCGTCCTCACTGACGCCGTCGTCGGTGTCATCCTCGGGCGAGTCGACGGCGCCGGCAGCGCCGACACCGAGTAGCAGCAGTAGGAGCAGGGCAGGGGGCAGCAGGAACAGGCGCCGAGGCGTCACGGAACCTCCGTTACATCGGATGGCAGGGGTCGGTGGCGCAACGCGCCCCGGTGCGAGGTGGGAAGGGTGGACGACCGCCGCGGCCCCTGCAAGCCGTATCGGGCCGAACGGACAGCGGTCCGTGCGCTACCAGCGCGTTCTCGGCTGTGAGCCGCACACAGCGCCGCCGTCGGGATGGCGGCCTCAGCGGTCGCCGCGACGTCCCAGCCTCGGCAGCACCCGTGCGGTGTCCAGCGCCGGCAGATGAGGCAGGGGATCGAGACCGGTGTCGAGTACGTAGCCGGTGAGCTGTTCCCGGGTGACCTCGAGCAGCTCCTCTGGCTCCCACGGCTTGGCGATGTAGCGGTCGAGCCCCGCCTCGTTGACCGCCCGGATGGTGTCCTGCTGGTCGGCCTGACCGGTGACCAGCACCTTGCGGCAGGCCGCGTGCTGCTGGTTCGAGCGGAGCCGGACCAGGAACTCGACCCCCGTCGTGCCGGGTAGCCGGTGATCGGCGAGCACCAGCGCGAGCGGATCGCCGTCGTCGGTCAACTGCTCGAGGACCTGCTCGGCGTCGGGCACGTCCTCGGCGGGTTCGACCCGGACGGTGCCGGCGAGGGGCTCGAGGTCCCGCACGAGGGCCTCGCGCACAGCTGGTTCGTCCTCGAGGACGAGTACGCACAACCTCACGTCGCCTCTCCCGTGGTGGTGGTCGCATCGTCGCCGGCCCCAGTGCTCGCTGGCCCGGCGACGGGCAGTCGGACGATGACCTCGGTCCCGGTGGGGGGCTGGGTACTCGAGCGCAACTCGATCGTGCCGTCGTGGCCCTCGACGACACGGCGGCTGATCGCGAGGCCGGTGCCGAGCCCGTAGCGCACGGTGCCCTGCTTGGTGGTGAACCGGGGGGTGAACACCCGCTCCCGGAGCTCCTTAGGGATGCCGGGCCCGTCGTCGCCCACCCGGACCTCGATCCGGTCGTCGTCGAGCCTGCGGGTGACGATCGTGATGGTGCCCGCATCGTCCCGCTCGTCGATGGCGTCGATGGCGTTGATCAGCAGGTTGGTCCACACCTGCCCGAGCGGGCCGGGGTGTGCTCGGATCGTGGGTAGGTCGTCCGCGAAGTCGACGGTGAGCTCGATCCCCTCGAGCCGGTGGGTGACCAGGCGGATCGCGTCCTCGATGGTCTCGTGGACGTCGACGTCGGGCAGGGGCTCGTCGGTCGGGCGCGCGTAGGCACGCAGGCTGTCGACCAGCTCGCTGATGCTGCCGGCCGCCGTCGTGAGGTTGCGGATCGCCGCACCTAGCTCCGCGGCCGTGCTGAGCTCGGCGACGTCGGTGTCGGCGGCGAGCTCCCGTGCCTGCCGGGGGTCGGTGATGCCGGCGGTGACCAGTCGACGGGCGAGCTCGGCGTCGCCGATGGCCGCGGTCAGCTGCTGCCTGGCCGCCCGTTCCTCAGCCGTGCTGAGCGGGCCGCGGTCGCGGGCACGCGTCACGACCTCGGCCAGGGCCGACGAGCGTGGGTGGCTGTCCAGCAGCGTGGAGAGGTCGCTGCGGATGTACTGCGCGGCACGGGTCAGTGCCGCGACGGGGTTGTTGAGCTCGTGGGCGACCCCGGCCGCCAGCTCGCCGAGGGTGGCCATCCGTTCGGCCTGGACCAGCTCGAGCCGTGCAGCCTCCAGCCGCTGGTAGGCCTCGGCCAGACGTGCCCGCTCCTGTTCGAGCTCACGGTTGAGCTTGACCTCACGGACCTGGAGCTGCTCCGCGCGGCGCAGCCGACCCGCCAGGGCCCGCACCGCCACCGCCGCCAGCGCCTCTGCGACCTCCGGTTCGTCGGCGATCGCCCGGTCGAGCTGCTCGAGGCTGACGTGCACCACCTCGACGTCGCTGGTCGCACGAGCGGTGAAGAACGCCCGCCGGCGCTGGGCCAGCGAGAGCAGGCCGACCACCGGTCCGGTGGAGCTGTGGTGCAGACGCAGATCACCGACCTCGGTGTGACGGTCCAGGGCCACCGCGCCACTGACGACCACCACGACGGCGTCGACCCCGTGCCCCTGGTGGGTCAGCCGCGTGCCGGCTGGCAGGTGCAGGTGTGGCCGGGGACCGAGGGCACGTTCGAGCGACGACAGCAGCCGGGCGGTGATCTCGCGGTCGTCGAGCTCCAGGCTGCGCAGCAGCGGGCTCGAGGGCAGCTCCGTGGGGCGGCCGCCGGCATCGAGCAGGCCGAGGCGGTGGTCCTCGGGACGGTGCTCGCGCAGCCAACGTGTGAGCTGGGAGCGGACGTGGCCGATGAGCTGCCCGTGGGTCCAGGGCACCGCTACCAGCGCATGGATCAGGTCAGCGTCGATGGAGCGGTGCGCGTCGTGGTGCTGGTCACGGTCGGTGAGCACGACCACGCACGGCACGGGCTCCACCTGCGCGATCGGCTCGAGGGCCGTGTCGACCTCGAGCCAAGCGGCGTCGAGGACGACCAGGGCGAGCTCGGCCGCCTGTTCACGGGCAGTGGCCACCGCGGCGGCCACCGTCGCAGCGGTGACGAGCTGCACCTCGACCGGTCGCAGCCCGGCCGCGAGCTCCTCGACGATCTGCGCCGCACGCTCTCGATCGGCGGCGACCACGGCCACGGCCGGGGTGGCATCGGGCCGGGGGCGCTCAGCAGCGCTCACAGCAGCCCCAACGCCGACCACAGCGGCGGCATGGCGAAGGCGAGCAGGAGCCCGCCCACCGCGCCGATCACCACACCGGTGGACGCCATCCCGGCCTGGGTGATCTCCCCGGTGGCGTAGGCGATCGCGTTGGGCGGGGTCGAGATCGGCAGGGACATGGCGAACGAGCAGGCGATCGCCACGGTGACGCCGACCAGCGTCACGTCCACGCCCACGCCGGCAGCGACACCGAGCGCCAGCGGGATCAGCAGGTTGGAGGCGGCCGAGGAGGAGATCACCGTCGAGAAGCCGAGGCCCGCCAGCACGAGCAGCGCGAGCAGCAGTGTGGCTCCCAGCCGTTCCCACGTCACCAGCTCCAGCAGCCAGGCGTCCAGCCCCGAGGCGCCGATCCCCGCGCCGAGCGCGATCCCGCCTGCCACCAGCCAGAGCACATGCCACGGCAGCGACTGCAGGTCGGACGCGCCCATGACACCCGTCGCCAGCAGCAGCACGACGGGGATGAAGCCGACCGTCGACGAGGCCAGTCCGTGCAGCGGCTCGGTCAGCCAGAGCAGGACCGTGAGCCCTGCGACCACCGTGAAGACCATCGCAGCGGGCGAGGTGTTGAAGCGGGCCGAGACGTCGAGCTCGATCGGCGTGTCGGAGGCGATGAAGCGACGGGTCAGCAGCCACCAGGTGCCCAACAGCACCACGATCAGCAGCGGCAGGGCGAGCAGCATCCAGCCGAGGAAGGAGACGCTCTGCCCGCGGGCGGCGAGCTGCCCGATCGCGATCGCGTTGGGTGGGCTGCCGACCGGTGTCCCGATCCCACCGACGTTCGCAGCGAAGGGGATGGCCAGCGCGAGACCGGCACGTGCCCGACCCGGTGGCAGGGAGGCGAGCACCGGCAGGATCACCGCGAACATCGTGGCGGTCGTCGCGGTGTTCGACACGAACATCGACAGCAGCGCCGTGATGAGCATCAGGCCGAGCACGATCCGTCGTGCACCGCCCCCGAGGAAGGGGCGCAGCAGCACCGCAGCGAGGTTGCGGTCGAGGCCGTACTTGGCCGCGCCGTCCGCGATCAGGAAGCCACCGAGGAACAGCACGATCACCGGATCTGCCAGCGTGGCGAACATGTCGGCGGCATCCAGCGGATCAGCGACCGCGATGATCGCCTGGTCGGAGAGCAGCAGGATCTCGAGCAGCACCACCCCGAGCGCGGTGGCGACCAACGGGATCGCCTCGGTCATCCACAGCACGATCGCCAGCAGGAAGATCGCCAGCATGCGCTCGCCGGCGGGCTCGAGCCCGGGCACGTCGAGCGCGAGCGGGAGGACGAACCCGACCGCGCCGAGCAGCAGGCCGATCGACTGGGTACGCGTCAGGGGCGGCAGGCGGGTCGGTGTGCTGCCCGCGGCCACGATCAGCTCAGCTGTCGCTGAGTTCCGGTGGGAAGCCACCGGTGGCGATCGGTCCCCACCGCTCGATCTCGACCCGGATCAGGCACTTGCCCTGATCGCGCATCGCCTGGCGGTACTCGTCCCAGTCGTCATGCTCGCCGGCGATGGCACGGAAGTAGCCGACGAGTGGCTCGAGCGCCTCCGGCAGGTCGAGCACCTCGGCGCGGCCCTCGATCTGCACCCAGGGCCCGTTCCACTCATCGGAGAGCACCAGGACCGTGGCGGCTGGATCACGGCGCAGGTTGGCGACCTTGGCGCGCTGTGGGTAGGTGGCGATCACGATCCGCTCGTCGTCGAGCCCACCGGTGACGGGCGAGGCCTGGACGCCGCCATCGCGGCGGCGGGTGATCAGCACCTGCTGGTGGCGAGGCCGCACGAAGCCGAGCAGCTCGTCGCGGTCGACGCGGGTCGTGGTGGCGATGGGTCGGCTCATGTCGTCAACCCTACCCACATCGCAGGTGGGTCGTGATCCCCTCAGCCCTGCACGGATGGGCGCCCGGCGCTGGTCGTGGGGCCGTCGAGTGCGGCTGCTCGATCGTCGCGCCCCAGCCACCTGCGCAGCTGTGCGGCCGGCAGCGGCTGCGACCACAGGTAGCCCTGGCCGAGCTCGCAGCCGATCGCCCGCAGCCGGTCGCGCTGGGCCGCGAGCTCGACCCCCTCGGCGATGACCTCGAGGTGGATGCTGCGCCCCAGGTTCACGATCGCCCCGACCAGCTGCTGCTGATCGCTGTCGTCGAGCATCGAGGCGATGAAGGAGCGGTCGATCTTGATGGTGTCGACCGGAAGCTGCCGCAGGTAGGCCAGCGAGCTGTAGCCGGTCCCGAAGTCGTCGACCGCGAAGCGGACCCCGAGCTCACGCAGGGCCCGGACGTTGGCGAGCGCCTGCTTGGGGTCGTCGAGCAACACCGATTCGGTGAGCTCGAGGACGAGCCGGGAGGGAGCCACATGGTGGGTCACCAGCAGCTCGCGCACGCGGTCCACCAGCCGAGGCTCGCGGATCTGACGGGGCGAGACGTTGACCCCGAGGCGAGGTGGCGCGATCCCCTCCGCGTCGAGCTCGCTGAGCGTGCCGAGGGCTCTGTCCAGCACCCGATCGCCGAGGTCGACGACCAGCCCGGCGCGTTCGGCGAGCGGGATGAACTCGGCCGGCGAGTGGGACCGCCCCTGTGGGTCGGTCCAGCGGGCGAGCGCTTCGAGCCCGACGATGCGCTCGTCGGCGAGCCGTACGACGGGCTGGAACGACACGTCGATGTCGCTGGCGGCCACGGCGTCACCGAGCTGTGCGGCGAGCTCGGAGCGGTGCTGGACCCGCGTGGTCATGGCCGTGCGGTGCAGTGCCCAGCGGCTCTTGCCCTCGGCCTTCGCCTCGTACAGCGCGATGTCGGCGTCGCGGATCAGCTCGTCGGCGCTGCGCTCGCCGTGGTCGATAGCGATCCCGATCGAGATGCCGGGATACACCCGGCGCCCGCCGGTCTCCGCTGGCTCGCGGGTCGCGGCGAGCAGGCGTCGGGCCATGACGAGCGCGTCCTGGGCACCACCCAGATCCTCGCACAGGACCAGGAACTCATCGCCGCCGATGCGAGCGACGGTGTCGGTCGCTCGCACGGCGCCGGCGAAGCGTCTGGCGAGCTGTCGGAGCAGCTCGTCACCGGCGGGGTGGCCGAGGGTGTCGTTGATGTCCTTGAAGTCGTCGAGGTCGCACAGCAGGACGGCCAGGGGACGTCCACTGCGGGCGGTCCTGCTCAGCGCCTGGGAGAGGCGGTCGTGGAGCAGCTCCCGGTTGGGCAGCCCGGTCAACGGATCGTGGAAGGCGAGCTGACGTAGCTGGACCTCCAACAACGATCGGTCGGTGGTCTCGCGCACCGTCAGGACGACGCCGGCGATCACCGGATCATCACGGTGGTCGACCGCGGTGAGCTCCACGTACCGTGCGCGTCCTGCGTGGTCGGTGAGCCTGGCCGGGAGGTGGATCGGCCGCGCGTCGGCAACCTGGAGGCGCTCGAGCAGGGCAGCGAGGGTCGCCGCGCGCTCGTCGGGGTGGAGCTGCTCGACGAGCACGGCTGCGGGGGCACCCACCGGGTCGCTACCGAGCAGCCTGGTCGCTGCAGGGGTCGCGTCGGTGATCCGGCCCTGGTCGTCGACGACCACCACCGCCTCGCTCACCTGTGAGACGAGCGTGGCGAAGCGGTGCTGCTCACGGTCGCGGACGGTGCGGATCGAGCGGGCGACGACGAGCCAGGTCACCGCTGCGGCGGCCAGCAGTCCGGCCATCAGCCAGGCGCGCCCGACCTCCACCAGCGCTACGAGGGTGACCGCGCCAGCGACGACGCAGATGGTCGCGGCCGGCCACGAGCGGGTCATGGCGCCGTCGGCGTCGGTGGCAGGGTCGGTGGTGGGCACGCCCCCGGTATCGACCCACGATCCGGGGCAGCGCACCGTCGGCCACGCTGGCGTACGCTCCGCGCACACTTCCGACGGGCCCTGCTGCTACGGGGTCGTCCGGGGAGCATGCGGGCGGGCTCGGCCCGGCTCGGTGAGCTGGAGGTACCGTCGACCACGTGGGTGAGGAACGATTCTTGCAGCGGTCGGTGAACACCGATCGTGCGCTCACGCTGCCTCGGCCGCGGTTGCGGGGATGGTCGCACCGGGTGGCCGCGGTCATCGCGGTGCCCGGCGCGCTGCTCTGGCTCGCCGCCGCGCCGAGCGGGCGGGCGGCCGCTGGGCTGGCGTCGTTCGGGCTGGGCATCGCCGCGATGTTCACCCTCAGTGCGCTGCTGCACCTGCGCCCGTGGCGTCCGGCCACCTACGAGCTGCTCTTCCGCCTGGATCACACCGGCATCTACCTGGCGATCGGAGGGACGGGTGTGGCGCTGGCACTGCTCGGCCTGTCGGGCTGGCCGTCGGTCGTGCTGCTGGTCACCTCGGTGGTCGGGGTCGGACTGGGGATCCTGCTCGAGTGGCTGCCGTTCGCGCCGCCAGCAGGGCTGCACAACGCGATCTACCTCTCGATCGGGTGGATACCGATGATCCTGCTGCCGTGGCTGTGGATGCAGTCCGGCGTGCTGGTCGTCGCGCTGCTGCTCGGCGGTGGCGTGCTCTACACGGTGGGTGCCGTCATCGTCGGGCTGCGGCGCCCCGATCCCTCGCCGCGGTGGTTCGGCTACCACGAGCTGTTCCACCTGCTGGTGATCGGCGCGGTGGCGGCGCACGCCGCGATGTTCGCGGTCCTGACCAGCCGCGTGTGACGGGGGCCAGCACATCGGCCCAGGGGCATCGCGTCGCTGCCGCCGGCGGCGTCGCGCGCGAGCCGGCTCACTCGATGCATGCACCGGTCGCGCCCGTCACCCGCGGTGCATCGAGCACCGCATCCACCTCGGTGCGGTCCAAGGCGAAGGCGGTGGTGTCCCGGTCAGGGCTGACCGCGAAGACGATGCCGACCACCTGGCCGTCAGCGTCGACGACCGGTGACCCTGAGTCGCCCTGCTCGAGGCTTGCCGCCAGGAACAGCACCTCCCGCTCGGTCTCCTCGACGCCGTAGATGTCGCGGCCGACGGCCGTACGGCGCTCGGAGATCGTGACCGGTGCGACACGCGGCGTGGTCGTGCCACCCGGATAGCCGATCGAGACGCCCTCGCTGCCCGCCTCGGCGCGGCCGAGCTCCAGGGGCTGCTGTCCGAGGCCGTCGGCCTCGAGCACCGCGAGATCACGTTCGGGGTCGTAGACCACCACGTCGGCGTCATGCTGGTTCCCGTCGGGGCTGGTGAGGCGGACCTCCTCGGCGCCGGCGACCACGTGGGCGTTGGTGACGATGGTGTCGGGGGCCACGGTCACCCCCGAGCCCTCGTAGCGCCGGTCGCAGCCGCGCGCGGAGACGCGCACGGTGGCGTCGGTGGCCGTGTCGATGACCGCGTCGGCGACGCTCGCCTGCTCCGGAG
>JBKGZF010000004.1:0-19822 GCA_046545715.1 Nitriliruptoraceae bacterium
GCGCGGCACTGCGCGACTGAGTGAGAGGCGACGTGCGAGCTGCTCTGGTCATCCTGCGCAAGGACCTCACGCTACGTCTTCGTGACCGCAGCGTGCTGCTGTTCGCCGTGGTCGTGCCGTTGGGGCTGACGGTGCTGTTCTCTGCGGTCTTCCCCGACGAGGATGACCTCGAGATCAGCGGCGCCGTTGTCGACCAGGACGGTGGTGAGGTCGCGGCGGGGTTCGTCGATGGTGTGCTGCCGGCGCTGGCCGAGGAGGGGGTGGTCTCCCTCGTCGAGGTAGCTGACGCTGCCGAGGCCAGTGGCCGCGTCGGTGATGGGGAGTTCGATGTGGCCTGGATCGTTCCGGAGGGGTTCAGCCGGGCGGTCTCGACGGGTGTGGACGCCCGGATCGAGGTGATCATCGCTGAGGAGGGGTCGCTCGAGGGCGAGATCGCCCGTGGCGTCGCACAGCGCTTCGCGACCGGCGTCGAGGAGGTCGCTCTGGCCATCGCGGTCGCCACAGGGGGAGATACCCCACCGTCCCCCGAGCTGATCGAGAGCATCGCGACCGGCGCGCAGGACGGTGAGGATCCCATCACCTTGGACGCGCTGGAGGCTGGTGCCGAGGAGCAGCTCGACGCCACTAGCTACCTCGCCGCAGGGATGGCGTCGTTCTTCGTGTTCTTCGTGGTCGGCAGCGGTGTGCTGGCCAGGTTGGAGGAGGACCAGCTCAACACCCTGCCACGGCTGCTCGCCGCGCCCATCCCGCCGTCGGCGGTCCCTATCGGCAAGGCGCTCGGCTCGCTCGTGGTCGGTTCGGCCTCGATGACGGTGCTGGTGGCAGCCTCCTCGCTGCTGCTCGACGCGTACTGGGGCCCGATCGGCGGCGTGGCGATCCTGGTCATCTCGCTGGTCCTGACCGCCATGGCGATCATGGCGCTGGTGGGCGCGTTCGCTCGCACGGCGGAGCAGGCGAGCAACTTCCAGGCCATCGTTGGCATCGTGCTGGGGATGCTGGGTGGGGCGTTCTTCCCGCTACCGGGACGAGGGGTGGTGTTCACCGTGCTGGGCTGGATCTCCCCGCACCGCTGGTTCCTGGATGGCATCGACGGGATCGTCGCAACGGGGAGGGCGACGGCGGCGCTGCCAGCCGCCGCGGCGATCCTTGGCCTCGGGGCGCTGACGGCGCTCCCGGCCGTGTGGCTCCAGCGGAGATCGACGGCATGGTGACGATCGTCATCATCGCCCACACCGAGCTCACACGACTGTTGCGTGACCGCAGCAACCTGTTCTTCGTGTTCATCTTCCCGCTGCTGCTGGTCCTGGCGATCGGCTCACAGTTCGGCGGGAGCGCGCAGGCACAGATCGGCGTGGTGGCTCCGGACGACGATCCGCTGGCACAGGAGCTGATCGAGGCGATCGACGCGGCCGAGGGCATCGGCACCGTCGTCGTCGACGATCGAGGACAGCTGCGCGACGAGGTCGCACAGGGCCAGCTCAGTGCTGGCGTCGTCATACCCACGGGCTACACGACCGCCGTGGAGGAGGTCGAGCAGGTCGAGATCGCCTTCGTCGGTCGGCCGGATCAGACGGCCGCCGGGGTGCGCGCCCTGGTCGCTGCGGCGGTCAGTGAGCAGTCGTCACCAGGCCGCGCTGCGCTGCTCTCCGTAGGCAGGGAGCAGGCCGACGACCTCCCGGACCGAAGGGAGGTCGCGCTGGGGCTGCTCGACGAGGTGGGCACCGTCGAGGTCGCCACCCGGGCGGTGGGCAGCGATGAGCTCGCCGAGGAGTTTGCCGGCCTCGGTCAGTTCGATCTGGGGGCTTCCAGTCAGTTGTTCCTGTTCACGTTCCTGACCTCGCTATCCGGCAGCGCTGCGTTGATCCAGCTTCGTCGACTCGGTATCGCGCACCGGATGCTGGCGACCCCGACCTCCCTGCGTCGGATCGTGGGCGGCCTCGCCGCCGGGCGGATCCTCATCGCTGCGTTGCAGGCCGGCTACATCATGGCGGCGAGCGTGCTGCTGTTCGCGGTCGACTGGGGAGCCCTGTCGGCCACGCTGACGGTCGTAGGCCTCTTCTGCGTCATCTCGGCGGCGGCTGGGATCCTGATCGGCTCGGCGCTGAGCAACGACAGCCAGGCGGGGGGCGTCGGCGTCGGACTCGGGCTCGGATTCGCGGCACTGGGCGGCTCGATGGTGCCGCTGGAGCTGTTCCCCGAGGGGCTACGGCTGGTCTCGCGCGTGACCCCGCATGCGTGGGCGAACGAGGCCATGGCCGAGATCGTGCGCCGTGACGGGACCCTGCTCGACGTGCTGCCACAGGTCGCCGCGCTGGTCGGATTCGCCGCCGTACTGCTGCCAGCGGGGGTGATCGTCCTGCGCCGTACGCTGTCCCAGTGATCGAGCTGCTGGCAGGTGGAGCCGACCGTCACGGACTAGGCTGGCGATCGCCGACCAGTGAGGTCCCACCGTGACCGCGTTGCTTGAGACCGTGCATCCGTGGCTCGGCTACGCCGTCTTCGTGGTGGTGCTGGTCGTCGCCTTCATGGGGTTCGGTCGTGCGAAGGATGCGCGGGAGTTCACTCCGGGGCCCTACGCCTTCGGGATGGTGCTGCTCGATGTCCAGGTCACCCTCGGCCTCATCCTCTACGTGGTGGACAGCTACTGGGACGCACGCCCGGAGATCGCCTACATCCACCCGGCTTTGGCGCTCGTCGCCCTGGTGGTCGGTCATGCGCTGCTCGGGCGGGCGCGCCGCTCGCAGATGGCAGCCGATGCCCACCGCACCGCGGCGCGCGGCCTGGTGATCGCCGCGGTGCTCGTGCTGCTCGCCATCGGCATCGCCAGCGCCCCACCGATGCTGTGAGCCTGCTCGAGGCCGTGCGGTCGGGTGACCGCACGCTCGGGGTCACCACCCCCTGGCACGCCATTCCGCCAACGACGGGCGTTCGGCGCCGAGGGTCGTGTCGTCGCCGTGGCCCGGGTACACCCACGTCTCATCGGGCAGGCGAGCGAAGATCCGCGTCTCGAGCCCGTCCATGATCCGACGGTGGTTCTCGGCGCTGCCGAAGGTGTTGCCGGGTCCCCCGGGGAAGAGGGTGTCGCCGCTGAACAGGTGGGGGCGCTCGGCGCCAGCGACCAGGTAGAGCAGCGAGCCCTCGGTGTGCCCGGGCAGATGGATCACCTCGATCTCGAGGTCGCCGACGGCGAGCCGGTCGCCGTCGTGGAGTTCACGGTCGACCGGTCGGGGGAACAGCTCGGCGTCAGCGGGATGGCCCCACACCTCGAGGCCGAGCTGTTCACGGACCGCCTCCCAGGCACGGACGTGATCCCAGTGGCCGTGGGTCTGGACCGCTGCCAGCGGTCGGACGTCGGCGATCGCCTCCGCGAGACGGTCGGGTCGCGCGGCAACGTCGACCAGCAAGGCATCGCCGGTGGCGGTAGAGATGATCACGTAGACGTTGTTGTCGAAGGACTCCACCGAGAGCTTGCGGATGTGAACCGGGCCGTCGGTGCGCTCCTGCCAGTCCCCGTCGGGCTCGACGTGGCCGGTGTACTGTCCAGGCACGATGACCTCCTGGTCCGGGTAGCGGTCGTGTGGCGCTCGGCCGGGAGAGGCTCGCGCGCTCACGGCGTGGCGCGGACCTCCTCGGCGACGAGCTCGTTGCCGGATCGCTCGCCTGCGGCGTAGGCCGAGACGTTGGCGAGGGTGGTCTCTGCGATGTTCTCCAGCGCCTCGTGGGTGAAGAAGGCCTGGTGTGCGGTGATCAGCACGTTGGGGAAGGTCAGCAATCGAGAGAACACGTCGTCCTGGATGACCCGGTCCGAGAGGTCCTCGAAGAACAGGTCCGCCTCCTCCTCGTAGACGTCCAGGGCCAGGTTGCCGATACGGCCGTCCTTGAGCCCGTCGACCACCGCACGGGTGTCGATCAGCGCGCCGCGCGAGGTGTTGATGAGCATGACCCCCCGGCGCATCTTGTCGAGCGCGGCCTGATCGATGAGGTGGTGGGTCTCCGGCGTCAGCGGACAGTGGAGGGTGATCACGTCGCACTCGGCGAACATCGTGTCGAGGTCGACGTAGCGGACGCCGTAGTCCCGCACCTCGTCGTTGGGGTAGGGGTCGTAGGCCCGCAGTGAGCAGCCGAAGCCGCGCAGGATCCGCGCGACGATCTGGCCGACCCGACCGGTGCCGATGATCCCCACCCGCTTGCTGCGCAGGTCGAAGCCCAGCAGCCCCTCAAGCGCGAAGTTGCCGTCGCGGACGCGGTTGTAGGCACGGTGCAGCCGTCGCTCGACCGCCAGCATCAGTGCCACGGTGTGCTCGGCGACCGCGTAGGGGGAGTAGGCGGGGACACGGGTGACCGTCAGCCCGTGGGCGGTGGCGGCGTCGAGATCGACGTGGTTGAAGCCGGCGGAGCGCAGCGTGATCAACTCGACGCCGGACTCGGCCAGCTCGGCGATCACCGGTGCGGACAGGTCGTCGTTGACGAAGGGGCAGACCACCTCGTGACCGGCGGCGAGCGAGGCGGTCTTGGCATCGAGCTTGGCCTCGAGGAAGCTCAGCTCGTGCTCGTGGCGCTGGTTGGCCGCGGTCAGGAACCGCTGGTCGTAGGGGCGCGTGCTGAACACCGCGATGCGCACCGGTCCTCCTCCTGTGCAGCTGAAGCATGATCGTAGGGTGACGTCTGCACCGACGGGCGAGCCCGACCCGGCGAGTCCGAGGGCGACAGCGCCCCGGAGCAGCGGGGGAGCGGCCGGGACCGAACATGGGTTCGGCGCACGGACGATCCGGTAGCCTTCGCAGGGTAGGCTGCTCGACTCGGTCCGGACCGCGGAGCGTGGCATCGGCCCCCCACCCGATGCGGCCGGCTGACCTGAGGCACCTGGAGGACCACCCGTGGCCACGCGGCACCGCGACAGCATCACGATCCGGGGTGCCCGTGAGCACAACCTCAAGGACGTCGATCTCGAGCTGCCACGCGAGGCGATGATCGTCTTCACCGGTCTGTCGGGCTCGGGCAAGTCCAGCCTCGCCTTCGACACGATCTACGCCGAGGGGCAGCGCCGGTACGTCGAATCGCTCTCGGCCTACGCCCGGCAGTTCCTGGGGCAGATGGACAAGCCCGACGTCGACTTCATCGACGGGCTGTCACCAGCGATCTCGATCGATCAGAAGTCCACCTCACGCAACCCGCGCTCGACCGTGGGGACGATCACCGAGATCTACGACTACCTGCGGTTGCTCTACGCCCGTATCGGGCAACCGCACTGCCCCAACTGCGGCCGCCCCATCGCTCGCCAGACGGCCGAACAGATCGTCGATCAGGTCCACGAGCTGCCGATCGACACCCGTTTCCAGGTCCTGGCACCGGTGGTGCGTGGTCGCAAGGGCGAGCACGCAAGCCTCTTCCAGCGTCTGTCCACCGAGGGATTCTCGCGCGTACGGGTGGACGGCGAGGTGCTGCCGCTCGACGAGGTCGGCAAGCTCGAGAAGAACCAGAAGCACACCATCGAGGTGGTGGTCGACCGACTGGTGCAGAAGGGCGATCTGCAGCGGCGGCTAGCGGACTCGATCGAAACCGCGCTGTCGCTCGCCGACGGCCTCGCGACGATCCAGATCCTGCCCACACGCGACGCCATCGACGCGGCGAGGGAAGCCGGGGAACCAGAGCCCAAGCCCGAGGAGCTGACCTTCTCCGAGCATCTGGCCTGTACCGACTGCGGGCTGAGCTTCGAGCAGCTGGCGCCACGGAACTTCTCGTTCAACTCGCCCTACGGCGCCTGTGAGACCTGTTCAGGGCTCGGGGCACAGCTGACGGTCGATCCAGACCTGGTCGTGGGCGATCCCGACGCCTCGGTCGAGGAGGGCGTGATACGGCCCTGGGCGACCGGCATGCAGGCCAACTACTACCGCCAGCTGCTGCGGGCCACGCTCCAGCACCTCGGTGCCGACCCGGCCACACCGTGGCGCGAGCTGCCGGACGAGGTCACCCGGGCCGTGCTCTACGGGCTGGACGAACGCGTCCAGGTGGCCTACACCAACCGCTACGGCCGCAAGCGCTCCTACCGGGCCCGGATCGAGGGCGTCATCCCCTCGCTGCGACGCCGGCACGCGGAGACCGAATCCGATCGGGTGCGGGCCTACGTCGAGCAGTACATGCGCGAGGTTCCCTGCCAGGCATGCGGAGGGGACCGGCTCAAGCCGATCGTGCTGGCGGTCACCGTCGGTGGCGTCAACATCGCGGAGCTGACCGCGATGTCGGTGGCCGACGCTGCGCGGTTCGTCGACGGGCTGGAGCTGAGCGAGCGCGAATCCCTGATCGGCTCCCGGGTCCTCAAGGAGATCAGGGCACGGCTGAGCTTCCTGCTCGACGTCGGCCTGGAGTACCTCGCGCTGGACCGACCAGCCGCGACGCTGTCCGGCGGTGAAGCGCAGCGCATCCGTCTGGCGACCCAGATCGGTGCGGGGCTCGTGGGGGTGCTCTACGTGCTCGACGAGCCCTCGATAGGCCTGCACCAACGGGACAACGAGCGGCTGATCGACACGCTGCTACGACTGCGCGACCTGGGCAACACGTTGATCGTCGTCGAGCACGATCAGGCGACGATCGATGCCGCCGACCACGTGGTGGACATCGGTCCGGGGGCCGGTGAGCACGGTGGCGAGATCGTGCACTCCGGCTCGGTCGACCAGCTCCGCCGGCTCACCCGCCGCTCCCTGACCGGGGCCTACCTGGCGGGCGAGCGCACGATCCCCATCCCACTCGGGCGTCGCCCCGGCAGTGGTCATGCGATGGGGATCGTAGATGCTGGAGCGAACAACCTGCGCGGGATCGACGTCGACTTCCCCCTCGGCACCTTCACCTGCGTCACCGGGGTCTCGGGCTCCGGCAAGTCCTCGCTCGTCAACGATGTGCTGGCCAAGGTGCTCATGCGCGACGTCTACGGCTCACGGGAGCTGCCGGGCGCACATCGGCGGGTGGACGGGCTCGACCGTGTCGACAAGGCGGTGGTCGTCGATCAGTCGCCGATCGGACGGACGCCGCGGTCCAATCCTGCCACCTACACCGGCGTGTTCGACCACATCCGCAAGCTGTTCGCCGCCACCCCGGAGGCCAAGGTCCGCGGCTACCAGCCGGGCCGGTTCTCCTTCAACGTCAAGGGCGGGCGGTGTGAATCCTGCCGGGGCGACGGCACCTTGCGCATCGAGATGCACTTCCTGCCGGACGTCTACGTGCCCTGCGAGGTGTGCAAGGGGCGCCGCTACAACCGTGAGACGCTGGAGGTCCGCTACAAGGGGCGCTCGATCTCCGAGGTCCTGGACATGCCGGTCGAGGAGGCGCTCGAGTTCTTCGCCAACATCCCGGCGATCGCCGGCCACCTGCAGACACTGTTCGATGTGGGCCTGGGCTACGTGCGGCTCGGTCAGCCGGCCACCACCCTCTCGGGGGGAGAGGCCCAGCGGGTCAAGCTCGCCAGTGAGCTCAAGAAGCGTGCCACCGGCCAGACCGTCTACATCCTCGACGAGCCGACGACCGGTCTGCACTTCGAGGACATCCGGCGGCTGCTCGACGTGCTGCACCGACTGGTCGACAAGGGCAACACCGTCATCGTGATCGAGCACAACCTCGATGTGATCAAGACCGCTGACCACCTCATCGACCTCGGACCCGAAGGTGGCGACGGCGGGGGCCGGCTGGTCGCCGCCGGCACCCCCGAGGACGTCGCCGCGGCCCCGGAGAGCTACACGGGCAAGTTCCTGCGCGAGGTCCTGCCGGGCTGAGCGTGGCACTCAGTCGGGACGGGGCTCGGGGCCACGCTGGAGGCGTAGCTCCGCGGTCTGGTCACGCTGTGGCTCCTGGTCCTCGGCGGCGCCGGTGTCGTCGCCATCTGCGGTGGGCACACGGCGGGGGCGTGGCTGCCGGGCGTCACCGGTGAGGTCCTCCTCGGTGAGGTCCCGGGTGAGCACGGCATGGGCATCGCGCTGGCCACCGAGGTCGACCAGCTGGCTCGGCATCCGGATGCCCGCCTCGTCGAACGCCGCCTTGAGCCGCTCGCGGAGCTGGCGGACCAGGTCCCAGTTGCGCAGCGGCTTGGTCGGGATCACCACCCGTATCGTCACGCCTTCCGGCCCCCAGTGCTGGACGCCCCAGATCTCGGGAGGCCCGATGGTGTCCGCAGACCACACCGGATCCTCGGTCAGCCCGGTGGCGACGTCCCAGATGATGTCGCGAGCGGTGGCGACGTCGGTGTCGACCGACATGGGCACGTCGAAGGTGGCCCGCGCCCAGGCCTGTGAGAGGTTGCCGACGCGTTGGAGGTAGCCGTTGAGGACGTGGTGGACGACGCCGTCGATGTCCCGGAAGGCGGTCGAACGCAGCCCGACCCGCTCGACCTGGCCGACGTTGCCCTCGACCTCGATGAAGTCGCCGACGCCGTACTGGTCCTCGATGAGCATCGCGATGCCGGCGAGGACGTCGCGGACGAGCTGCTGTGCGCCGAACCCGACGAGCACGCCGATCAGACCGGCCCCCGCGAGCAGTGGTTGGAGCGGCAGCCCGAGCTGGCCGAGGAGCAGGAACAGGGCGCTGACCCAGATGGCCACACCGATCGCGCCGCGCAACGCACCACTGACCGCGCGCAGCCGCTGGAAGCGTCGGGTGCGGAAGCGCTGGGTGTCGGAGATGGCGCCGCGCTCCTGGGCTCGGTCGAGCCGTTCCTCGATGCGGCGTTCCATGCGCGTGGTGAAGCGGTTGACCAGCCGGCCCATGATCTTGGTCAGCAGGTAGGCCCCGACGATGATCGCCAGGACCACCCCCACCGTGGTGGCGAAGCCGGCCACGCGAGCCAGGGACGCATCGTCGGTGCGCTCGAGCACGAGCTCGCACAGCCAGTTGACATCCGAGCCCTCGCCGCAGACCCCCTGGGAGGGCTCACCCTCGTCCTGGGCGAGCCAGCGAACGGATGAGAGCTGCTGTGGGTACGCGAGCGGCCATGCACGTAGGGTCACCGGGGGCCTCCCTGCCCGTCAGGGCGCCGACACGCTGGTCAGCCTAGGGGCCGAGGACCACCCGTTACGCTCGGACCTGATGGACAACCCCGCGCTGAGCTTCCGTCCCGAACCGGGCTCGGTCCCGGACGCCCCCGGCTGCTACCTGTTCCGCGACGCTGACGGGCGCGTGGTGTACGTCGGCAAGGCGAAGTCGCTGCGCTCGCGGCTGGCCAGCTACTTCCAAGCGTGGGCGGGCATCGCCACCCGCACGCGGGCGATGCTGGAGACCGCACGGTCGGTCGAATGGATCGTCGTCGACACCGAGGTCGAGGCGCTGCACCTCGAGTACACGCTCATCCAGCGGCACCGTCCGCGTTACAACGTCCGCTACCGCGACGACAAGTCCTACCCGTACCTGGTGCTCACCACCTCACAGCAGGTGCCTCGCGCCCGTGTGGCCCGCGGAGCGGTAGCCGAGGGGGACCGACGGTTCGGACCGTACGCGCACGCCTACGCGATCCGTGAGACCCTCGACCTGCTGCTGCGGGTCTTCCCCGTGCGGACCTGCTCGCGCGGGGTGTACGACCGTGCCGTGCGCTCGGGGCGGCCCTGCCTGCTCCACCACATCGACAGATGCGCTGCGCCGTGCACCGGTGAGATCAGCATCGAGGATCACCGTCGACTGGTCGATCAACTCGGTGCGTTCCTGGAGGGCGAGACCGGCCCGGTGCTCGACCGCCTCGAGTCGGAGATGCGCGCGGCGTCGCAGGAGCTGAACTTCGAGGCGGCCGCCCGCCTGCGTGACCAGCTCGTCGCTGCCAACCGGGCGTTGGAGAAGCAGCAGGTCGTCACCGAGAAGGCGGAGGACCTCGATGCGATCGCCGTCCACGAGGATGAGCTCGAGGCCTCGGTGCAGGCCTTCTTCGTGCGGCGCGGTCGCCTCGTAGGCCGCAAGGGGTGGTCGGTGGACAAGGTGGAGCCGCTGACCACCGCCCAGCTGCTCACCTCCTTCGTGCTGCAGCTCTACGACGAGCGCGAAGACGATGTCCCGCCGCAGATCCTCGTGCAGCAGCAGCCCGATGACGCCGAGAACCTCTCCCAGCTGTTGGCCGAGAAGCGCCGGCGCTCACGGGCAGGACAGCGTGGCAGGCAGACGCGACGTGTCCGCTTCGTCGTCCCGCAGCGGGGGGACAAGCGGCGGTTCCTCGACACCGTGGAGGAGAACGCCCGCGAGGCGTTCCAACGCACACGGTTGAGGCGGGCGAGCGATTTCGACAGCCGGACCCGGGCCCTCAAGGAGCTGCAGGCAGCGCTCGAGCTCGACGAGGCGCCGCTGCGTATCGAGTGCTACGACATCTCCCACCTCGGCGGGACCGAGGTGGTCGGGTCGATGGTGGTCTTCGAGGACGGTCTGCCGAAGAAGCGTGACTACCGCCGCTTCAAGCTCTCCGTCGACACCAACGACGACTACGCGGCGATCCGTGAGGTGCTGCGTCGACGGTTCACACGTCTGCTCGAGGAGCGCGCCCAGCCCGTCGTGGATGAGCAAGGCGAGGCACGCAGGTTCTCCTACCCGCCGAACCTGGTCGTGATCGACGGCGGTGTCGGTCAGCTGCACGCAGCGCTCGAGGGGGTTGCGGACCTACCGAGCGACGGTGTGGCCTTCGTCGGCCTGTCCAAGCGGTTCGAGGAGCTGTGGCGTCCCACGAGCGCCCAGCCGGTGATCCTGCCGCGAGGCAGCGAGGCGCTGTTCCTCATCCAGCGTGTGCGTGATGAGGCACACCGGTTCGCGGTGAGCTACCAACGTCAGCGTCGCCGGGCCGGCGTGCGTGGATCCGAGCTCGACCGCATCCCAGGGATCGGGCCCGGGCGCCGTCAGGCGCTGCTGCGCCATTTCGGCTCGCTGGCGGCCGTGCGGCGGGCCGGGGTAGAGGAGCTGGCCGAGGTGCCCGGTGTCTCACCTACCCTGGCTGCGACCGTCCGTGACCATCTGGCAGACGCACGGTCGCAGGCGCCCGACACCGGTCCGGACGGTGGGGAGGTCCCAGGTGAGTGATCCCGGCCAGGCGGCTGGACGGACCGCGGGCGACGGGGACGCCGATGGTGGAGTGGAGGGGTCCGTCGAGGTCGAGCGTCCGCGGGTGCTGGTCATCACAGGCCTGTCGGGAGCGGGACGCTCCACCGCTTCGAACGTGTGCGAGGACCTCGGGTGGTTCGTCATCGACAACCTGCCGCCCACCTTGATCGAGCGCGTCACCGAGCTGGCGTTCGCTCCTGGTTCCTCGGTCACCAAGCTCGCGGTGGTCGCCGACGTACGTGGCCGCGAGTTCTTCTCCGCGCTGGTCGAGACGGTCCGCGAGCTACGTCGCAGCGAGGCCGATGTCCGTGTGCTGTTCCTCGACGCGACCGATGAGGTCCTGGTCCGCAGGTTCGAGGAGACCCGTCGTCGTCATCCGGCAGCCGAGGACGGTGGGGTGCTGTCCGGCATCCACCGTGAGCGGCAACAGCTCGCGGAGCTGCGCGGCTCAGCCGACCTGATCGTCGATACCTCGGATCTCAACGTCCACGAGCTGCGCGACCGCGTCCTCGAGCTACTCGAGGACGCCGATTCCGTGCCGTTGCGGGTCGAGGTGGTGTCCTTCGGCTTCAAGCATGGCAGTCCGCGCGATGCCGATCTGCTCTTCGATGTGCGCTTCCTGCCCAACCCGCACTGGGTGGAGGAGCTGCGCCCCTACAGCGGCCTCGATGACCTGGTCCGGGACTTCGTCTTCGGCCAGCCGGCGACGGCACCGTTCGTGGAGGCGCTCCAGCGGCTGCTCGACGTGGCGGTGCCGGGCTACATCGCGGAAGGCAAGCGCTACCTGACCATCGCGATCGGCTGCACGGGCGGCAAGCATCGGTCGGTGGCGATCACCGAGGCCGTGGGGACCTATCTGGAGGACGCCTTCGAGCTGCCCGTCAACGTCCTCCACCGCGATCTGGGCTCCGAGTGACCGTGGGCCGCACACCCGCGCCTTCGAGGTCCGGCTCGGGCCGCCGGGCCGTGGCCGTGGGGGGTGGGCATGGCTTGGCCAGGGTGCTCCGTGCGCTGCCACGCGTCGTCGATCACGTCACGGCCGTCGTCACGGTCGCGGATGACGGGGGATCGTCCGGGCGTCTGCGACGCGATCTGGACGTACTTCCGCCCGGTGACCTGCGCATGGCGCTCACCGCGATGGCCGCGGACCGGGAGCTGGCCGAGCTCGTCGCCTACCGCTTCGTCAGGGGCGAGCTCGCTGGTCACAGCCTGGGCAACCTCATCCTGGTGGCCCTGCACGACCTGTGCGACGACGACGTGGTGGCGGCACTGGACCGTCTTGCCGCAGCTCTCCAGGTGCCGGGGCGGGTGCTGCCGTGCACGCTCGAGCCCGTGTCGCTCCATGCGGTGACGAGCACCGGCGAGGTGAGTGGACAGGCTGCGATCGCAGCCACCCCGAACCTCGAGCGCGTGTGGCTCGAGCCAGACCGTCCCACGACCCACCCCGACGTCGTAGCCGCGATCGAGCAGGCGGACCTCGTGGTGCTCGGCCCGGGCTCGCTGTACACCTCGCTGCTGCCCAACCTCCTGGTCCCAGCGGTCGGACGTGCCCTCGCTGAGACGTCCGCACCCGTCGCCTTGATCACCAACCTGCGTGAACAGCCCGGTGAGACGGAGGGGATGACCCTGCATGAGCACCTCGACGTCCTTGCCGCGCACGCGCCGGGCCTTGAGATCGGCTGGCTGATCGCCCACCAGGGTCGGTCGCCCAGCGGCGCAGGGGTGCCTCTCACCGTCGACGACGCGTTGGCTGGCCGCGTCGGTGAGGTGCTGTGCGGCGACCTACTGGACGGTCATGATGGCCACGATCCGCACGCTCTGGCCGCGGTGCTCGGGCAGGTGCTCCCTCGTCGATGAGCGTCGCGGCGGGCTTCACCGAGCGGATCCGGCAGGAGCTGGCCGGGTTGGAGCTCAGCGACGACGACGAGGTTGGCGCGGAGCTCACGGCGCTGCTGCGCTTCAGCGGCACGTTGACCCTGACCGGTGGCGACTCGCAGACCATCCGCGTCGCGGTCGAGACCGGCTCAGGTGCGGTCGCGCGCCGCGCCTACCTGCTCGTCGCCCACCGCTTCGGTCTGCGACCGCAGCTCTCGGTGCGGCTGCCCGGCGGGCTGAGGTCACAGCGCACCTACCGCACGTCGATCGAGGTCGGTTCCTGGCAGGTCATGGAGGCGCTGGGGCTCGTGGACGCCCATGGTCGGCCCTCGCAGGGCCCGCCACCGGCCGGAACCGACCGCGTCGCCATCGCCTACCTGCGCGGTGCACTGCTCGCGACGGGCTCGGTCTCGTCGCCGGGCCGGGACCCGCACCTGGAGATCGTGGCAGGCAGCACCACAGCTGCCGAGGATCTCGCTGCCCTCGCCGGTCGGGTGATCGGTCGAGGTCCGCATGTGACCGACGAGCCACGACCGCGCGTGGTGATCAAGTCGGGGGAGCGGATCGGCGAGCTACTGGCCGCGGTCGGAGCCACCCAGGCCTTCTTGTCCTGGGACGACCAACGCCTGCGGCGGCAGTTGCGGGGTGACGCGACACGGCTGGCGAACGCCGACAGCGCCAACCTCCGCCGCTCCATCGACGCGAGCTCGGCACAGGTGGCCGCGGTCGAGCGCGCCATCGCCACCGTCGGGTGGGAGGGCCTCGATGAGCAGCTGCGCGACGTCGCCCTGGCTCGGCTGGCCAACCCGGAGGCGTCGCTGGCCGAGCTGGGGCAGCTGTTGGATCCGCCGGTCGGCAAGTCAGCGGTGCACCGTCGGCTGCGGCGTCTCGAACGACTAGGGGCAGGGTCCGAGGACCCGGCCGAAGGTGGGTCCGCCGACCCGTGACCAGCCAGCGAGCACGGTGATAGTGTCGCCCATGAGCGCGGGACGCACGGCCCGGGCGGGTGTTCGAAGCGCCTGCCGGGGCCGGTCGCAGGCCCTCGGTGCGACCCCCTCCGACCGGCCGTACCCCCACGATGTGAGCCACCCCCCGGCTCCCGACCCCGGTCTACCAGCTCCCTCTCCCCAGCCCTCTCCCCAGCCCCCTCCCAAGGAGGAGTCACCCATGACGGTCCGTGCTGCCATCAACGGCTTCGGCCGAATCGGCCGCAACATGCTGCGATCCGCCATCGCCAACGATGTCGATGTCGAGTTCCTCGCGGTGAACGATCTCACCGATACGGCGTCGCTCGCGTTGTTGCTCAAGTACGACAGCGTGCACGGCCGGTTCCCCGGCACCGTCGAGGTGGCCGGGGACGACCTGGTCGTCGACGGCCGCACCATCAAGGTGCTCTCGGAGCGCGACCCCGCGGCGCTGCCGTGGTCGGAGCTCGGTGTCGACGTCGTGATCGAGTCCACCGGCCTGTTCACCCAGCGCGATGCGGCCGCCAAGCATCTCGAGGCCGGGGCCAGCAAGGTGATCATCTCCGCCCCTGGCAAGGGCGAGGACGTGACCATCGTGCTCGGAGCCAACGAGGACGACTACGACCCGGCCAACCACCACGTGATCTCGATGGCCTCGTGCACGACCAACTCGGTGGTGCCGATGACCAAGGTGATCCATGAGCGGTTCGGCATCGTCCAGGGCCTGATGACCACCATCCACGCCTACACCGCGGACCAGAACCTGCAGGATGGGCCCCACAAGGACCCACGTCGTGCCCGTGCCGCCGCCTTGTCGATCGTGCCGACCTCGACCGGTGCGGCCAAGGCCGCCACGCTGGCGCTGCCCGACCTCAAGGGCCGGCTCGACGGCATGGCGATGCGGGTGCCGGTGCCGTCTGGCTCGGTGACCGATCTCTCCCTCGTGCTCGAGCGCGAGGTCGACCGCGACGAGATCAACGCCGCGCTCAAGCAGGCCGCCGAGGGCGAGCTGCGCGGGATCCTGGAGTACACCGAGGACCCCATCGTCTCGATCGACATCGTCGGCAACCCGCACTCGTGCATCTTCGACGGTCAGGCCACGATGGCGACCGGGACACTGGTCAAGGTGCTCGGCTGGTACGACAACGAGTGGGGCTACTCGACGCGCCTGGCCGACTTCACGCGGTTCGTGGGGGAGCGGCTGTGACTCTCCTCGACGGCGTCGCGACCCTCGCGGACCTCGACGCGTCAGGTCGGCGCGTGTTCGTACGTGCCGACCTGAACGTGCCGCTGCGCGACGGGCGCATCACCGACGATCTGCGCGTGCGCTCCTCGGTGCCCACGATCCAGGCGTTGCTCGAACAGGGCGCCTCGGTCGTGGTCGCCTCCCACCTCGGCAGGCCGAAGGGCGAGCCCGACCCGGCGTCATCCATGGAGCCGGTCGGGGCGCGCCTCGCGGAGCTGCTGGGAACCGAGGTCGTCGTCGCCGACGACGTGATCGGCGTGGATGCGCGCACCAAGGCTGAAGGGCTGCGCCCCGGCCAGGTGCTGCTGCTCGAGAACCTGCGCTGGCACCCGGGCGAGACCGCCAACGACGACGGGTTCGCCTCGGCGTTGGCGAGCCTCGCCGAGGTCTACGTCAACGATGCGTTCGGGGCGGCACATCGCGCCCACGCTTCCATCAGTGGGGTCCCGGCCCGGCTACCGGGCTACGCCGGACTGCTGCTCCAACGCGAGCTCGAGGTCCTCGGCGGCCTGCTCACCGACCCGGCTCGGCCGTACGTGGCCGTGCTCGGCGGTGCGAAGGTCTCCGACAAGCTCACCGTGCTGGAGAACCTGCTCCAGCGCGTGGACATCCTGGCCGTCGGTGGCGCCATGGCCTACACCTTCCTCGTCGGCGAGGGCTGGTCGGTCGGCAGCTCGCGTGTCGAGACCGAGCAGGTCGACGCGGTCCGCGATCTGGTCGCCGCCGCCCGGGACCGCGGGATCCGCGTGCTGCTGCCGAGCGACCTGGTCGTGGCGAGCGAGTTCGACGCCTCGGCCGCAGCGACCACCGTGCCGGTCGGGGAGGTGCCCGAGGGCCAGATGGGCCTCGACATCGGGCCCCAGACCGCGGCCGCCTACGCTGAGGTGATCGCCACTGCCGGCAGCGTGCTGTGGAACGGCCCGATGGGCGTCTTCGAGTGGGAGGCGTTCGCCGCCGGGACCCGGCGTGTGGCCGAGGCGGTGGCCGATGCGCCCGGTTTCACCGTCGTTGGCGGTGGCGATTCGGCTGCAGCTGTCCGTGAGCTGGGTCTCGACGAGCGCATCGACCATGTCTCCACCGGCGGTGGTGCGTCGCTCGAGCTGCTCGAGGGACGCGACCTGCCCGGGGTGGTCAGCCTGCGGCGCTGATCGCCGCCGCTCACTCCACCGGGGCCACGGCCGGACCCGCACCACCTCGACGAGAGCACTGACCGCACCCGACCCTTCCTCGCAAAGGGGCAAGACGTGGCTGAACGACTCCCGATCATCGCCGGCAACTGGAAGATGCACCGCGACCACCTCGAGGCGATCCAGCTGGTCCAGAAGCTCGCCTACCACCTCGAGGACGAGGACTACGCCGACCAGGAGGTGGTGCTGTGCCCTCCCTTCGTGGCGCTGCGGTCGATCCAGACGCTGATCCAGTCCGACGGGCTGCCGATGAAGCTCGGGGCGCAGAACTGTCACCACGAGGACGAGGGCGCCTTCACCGGCGAGATCTCGGTCCCCATGCTCGAGCGGCTCGATGTCCAGTACGTGATCGCCGGCCACTCCGAGCGCCGCGCCCTGTTCGGTGAGACCGACGAGCTGGTGCTGGCCAAGGTCAAGGCGATCCGTTCGCACGGCCTGCGTCCCATCGTCTGCGTCGGTGAGTCGCTGGAGGAGCGCGAGGCCGGGCGGGCCGAGCAGGTCGTGACCGAGCAGCTCCGCGGCAGCCTGGACGGGGTCTCGGTGACCGACCCCCACGATCTGGTGGTCGCCTACGAGCCGGTGTGGGCGATCGGGACCGGCCGCACAGCGACCCCGGACGATGCCCAGCAGATGTGTGCGCTGGTCCGCGAGGAGCTCGGACGGCTGATGGGCACGGCCATCGCCGAGCAGATCCGCATCCAGTACGGCGGGAGCGTGAAGCCGGGCAACATGCGGGCGCTGATGGCCGAGCAGGACATCGATGGTGCCCTGGTGGGCGGCGCCAGCCTCTCCTCGGAGGACTTCGCCCTGATCGTCGCTCACCGCCGCGTCCGCGACTGAGCACCGCCCCGCTGTGGGCTCAGAAGATGCGTCGCGGCTCGGCGAAGTGGCAGGCGCTGGGGTGGCCATGACCGTGTAGGTCGGCCAGCGGCGGTTTCTCCTCCGCGCAGATGTCCTCGGCCTTCCAGCAGCGGGTACGGAAGCGGCAGCCCGACGGTGGGTCGGAGGGGCTTGGCACGTCGCCCTCGAGCACGATCCGCTCGCGCGCGGTCCTGGCACGTGGATCGGAGACCGGCACCGCCGAGAGCAGTGCCTGGGTATAGGGATGGGTCGGGTTGTTGAACAGTTCCGCGGTGGTGCCGAACTCGACCATGTGTCCGAGGTACATCACCGCGACGCGATCGGAGAGGTGGCGGATGACCGACAGGTCGTGGGCGATGAACAGGTAGGCGAGGCCGAGCTGCTCCTGCAGGTCCTCGAGCAGGTTGATCACCTGCGCCTGGATCGAGACGTCGAGCGCGCTGACCGGTTCGTCGAGGATCAGCAGCTGTGGGTCGAGCGCCAAGGCGCGGGCGACGCCGATGCGCTGACGCTGGCCACCGCTGAACTCGTGCGGGAAGCGGTTGCCGTGCTCGGGGTTGAGCCCGACGAGCGCCATGAGCTCACGGACCCGCTTGGCCCCGTCATGCTCGCCGCGGTAGCGCCCGTAGATGCGCAGTGGCTCGGCGATGATCTCGTTGACGCTGATGCGGGGGTTGAGGCTCGCGTAGGGATCCTGGAACACGATCTGGATCTCACGCCGCATCTGCCGCATCTGCCGCTTGGACATCTGGGCGAGGTCACGTCCCTTGAAGTAGACGTGGCCAGCGGTGGGGTCGAGCAGCCGGGCGATGCAGCGGCCCGTGGTGGACTTCCCACAGCCGGACTCACCGACCAACCCGACGGTCTCGCCCGCCCGCACGCTGAAGCTGATGTCGTCGACGGCCTGGACCTCCGCGAACGTGCGGTTGAGCAGTCCACCTCGCAGCGGGAAGTGCTTGGTGAGGCCGTCCACGCGCAGGATCTCGGTTCCGAGCGGGGAACGCTCGTGCAGGGGTGGGAGCTGCGCGGTCTCGGTCGTCGTATCCGCGCTCATGCGTCGTCGACCTCCGTGTGCAACCGTGCTCCCGTCGTCTGCTCGATGCGTCGGATCTCGGCGGCCATCTCGTCGTGGAAGTGGCAGGCCGAGCTGCGGCCGGCACCGAGGTCGAGCAGGTCGGGGACCTCGGTGCGGCACCGTTCTCGGTCGCGGCCCAGGGCGCAGCGTGGATGGAACGCGCAGCCACCGGGCAGGTTGATCAGGCTCGGCGGCTGGCCTGGGATCGGCTCCAGGCGCTGAAGATCGGTGTCGGGCCGGGGCAGGCTGGAGAGCAGGCCCAGGGTGTAGGGGTGCCGTGGGTTGTGGAAGATCTCGTCCACGGTGCCCGTCTCCACGACGCGGCCGCCGTACATCACCACGACGCGGTCGGCCATCTCGGCGATCACCCCGAGGTCGTGGGTGATGAAGATCGTCCCAGCCTGCGTCTCGGTCTGCGCACGTTGGATGACCTCGAGCACCTGCGCCTGGATCGTCACGTCGAGCGCGGTGGTGGGCTCGTCGGCGATGAGGATCTGTGGTGAGTTGGCGATGGCCATGGCGATCATCGCGCGCTGGCGCATGCCGCCGGAGTACTCGTGCGGGTACTGGTCGAACCGTCGCTCGGGGTTGGGCACGCCGACCAGCTCGAGCGCGTCGATCACCCGCCGGCGCACCTCGTCCTCGTCGAGCTCGGGCTGGTGGGTCTCGATCATCTCCGCGATCTGGCGACCGACGGTCAGCACCGGGTTCAAGGAGGTCATCGGATCCTGGAAGATCATCGCGATGTTCTGGCCGCGGACACGCCGCATCTCATCGTTGGAGAGGGTGAGCAGGTCCCTGCCCTCGAAGAGCACCTGACCCGCTGCGACGTGCCCGGGAGGCTGGGGGATGAGGCCTAGGACCGAGAGGACCGCGACCGACTTGCCCGAGCCCGACTCGCCGACGACCCCAACGGTCTCGCCGGGATAGACGTCGTAGCTGACGCCGTCCACGGCGTGGACGACGCCGTCTGGAGTGTCGAACTCCGTGACCAGGTTGCGGATGGACAGCAGCGGCTCGCTCATCGTGTGGTGCCGTCGCTCGTCGTGGCATGGAGGCGGTTCATCGGTTGCCCTTCGGGCGAGGTTCGAGGCCGGGGGTGGAGCGGCCGGATCACGCCGGCCCGCTCAGATGGGGGACGGAGTCGCTGGACTCGGCGGCTGCACGGTGTCGGTCCGCAGCGCGCCGCCGGTTGCGACGCCGCCTGCTGACCCTCTCCTGCTGGGTCGGGTCGAGGGCATCACGCAGTCCATCGCCGACGAAGTTGATCGCGAGGGCGATGGCAACGAGGGTGAGGCCGGGCATGACGACCAGCCACCAGCGCGTCTGCATGGCGCTGCGACCGTTCTCGATCAGCAGCCCGAGTGCGGGCGTGGGTGGGTTTACCCCGAAGCCGAGGAACGCCAGGGTCGCCTCGAAGAGGATCGCGATGGCCGCGACGAGGGTGGCGTTGACGATGATCGGACCAGCGGTGTTGGGCAGCAGGTGGCGCAGCATGATGCGCATGTCTCAGGCGCCGGCGGCCCGGGCAGCCTCGATGTACTCCTTCTCGCGCAGGCTGAGG
>JBKGZF010000005.1:0-19224 GCA_046545715.1 Nitriliruptoraceae bacterium
GCGTTCCATGGGGTGATGATCACCGCCGGGCCGGCCGGGTGACGCACCACCCGGTTCTCGGTGCCCTTCGACGACCACACCGGCTCCTCGAGTTCGACGGCCAGATCCGCGTAGTTGCGCAGGTTGGCCGCACCCCGGGCGATGACACGCGCCTTGAGCGAGCGTTCGAGCATGCCCATGTCGAGGCACTCGACCTCGGCGATGCGCTCGACGTTGGCGTCGATTCCGTCGGCGAGCCGGTGCAGCACCGCGGCCCGCTCGGCCACGGTGTGCTCTGCCCAGACCGGGAACGCAGCCTGCGCGGCACCCACAGCGGCCGCTGCGGTGTCGGCGTCACCGCGAGCGACGGTGGCGAGCTGCCACGACCAGTCGATCGGCGAGCGGTCCTCGAACGTCGTCTCGGAGCCGACGCGCCGACCCCCGATGTAGTGCTCGGTCGACACCTCGGTCCCGGCCACCTCGACCCGCGCCTGGCTCATGGCTCGCTCCTCGACATCACTTCCCTGCCCGCGATCAGTGGAAGGGCAGGTACTCGTTGAGCTCCCAGTCGGTGACGTGCTTGGCGAAGCGCTCCCACTCGGCGCGCTTGATGACCACGAAGTGCTCGACGAGGTCCCGGCCGACCGCATCGACCAGCTCCTCGTCCGCCTCCAAGGCGTCGAGGGCGAGGCGCAGTGATGGTGGTGTGGTCCGCTCCGCGTCGGTGTTGATCAGGCAGTCCTGGGTCTCCGCGGGCTGGAGCGCAAGCTCCTTCTGGACGCCCAGCCGCGCGGCCTGGAGGACCGTCGCCGCGGCCGTGTAGATGTTCGCGGCCCCGTCGGCGGTGCGATGCTCGAGGCGCAGCGCGGAGCCGCGCTCCGGGCTGACGCGGACCGTGACACCTCGATGGTCGTAGCCCCAGTTGGCCCAGTACCCGGTGAGCGTGCCGGGACCGAGCCGCTTGTAGGCGTTGACCGTCGGCGCCAGCAGCGCGGCCATCCCCTCGTGGTGCTCGAGCATCCCGGCGATCGCCTGCCGGGCGAGCTGCGAGAGGCCGTCGTCGCTCGAGTCATCGTTGAGGACGTTGGTGCCATGCTCATCGGAGAAGCTGACGTTGACGTGCAACCCGGAGCCGCCGCGATCACCGAGCGGACGGCCGAGGAAGGTCAGCAACAGCCCGTGCCGGTGCGCGATCTCACGTGCGAGGACCTTGAACAGGAACGCATCGTCGACCGCCTGCATCGCGTCGTCGTAGTGCAGCGTGAGCTCGAACTGCGGGATGTCGTACTCGGAGTTGATCGACTCGATCGGCAGGTTGGCGTCCTCGGCCTCACGCATGATCTCGTCGAGCAGCCCGATGGGATCGACGGCCGTCCCGGTGCCGTAGACGTAGCCGCCAGGCGTCTCCCATGGCACCCACCGCGTGCCGTCGTCGCTGCGCTGGAGGATGTAGGCCTCGAGCTCGATGCCCACCTTGGGGTGGTAGCCGAGCGCCTTCCAGGCATCCACCGCCCGCCGTAGGGCGTGTCGCGATGACATCGCCACTGGCTCGCCCTGATGGGAGATGTCGGCAACGACCACACCGGTGTTCGGCTCCCACCCGTCACGGACCTCGGACATGTCGAAGGTCGCGTGCAGGTCAGGCAGCCCCTCGAGCATCTTGGTCCCGGGCGCCGGGACCATGTCGCGGTCGTAGCCCAGTGAGAACAGCGAGAGGCAGTGGTAGGACCCCCGCTCGGCGTAGCGGATCGGCAGATACTTCCCCCGCGCCAGACCCAGGTGGTCCGGCCACAGCACTCGGATGCGGTCGTGGTCGACCATGGTTGACTCTCCCTCCAGACCGCCGGGGCACCCCGGCATCACAGACGTGCGGTGCCGACGAGCCCCTCGAGGTCGCCGGCACCGGCGTGGTTCAGGCCGGTGTTACCTCCACCGGCAGGTGCTTGATGCCACTGATGAAGTTCGAGCGCAGCCGCTCGATGGGCCCGACCACCCGCAGGTCGCCGAGGCTGGGAAGCAGCTCCTCGAGGGTGACCTTGATCTCCTGGCGGGCGAGCCACTCACCGAGGCAGCGGTGTGGTCCACCCCGTCCGAACGCCAGGTGGTCGTTGGGATCGCGGGTGATGTCGAAGCGGAACGGATCGGGGAACTGGCGCTCGTCGTAGTCGCCGGAGATCCACCAGAAGACGACCTTGTCCCCGGCGCGGATGGTGCGCCCGTGCACCTCGACGTCCTTGGTCGCCGTCCGCCGGAAGTGCATGGTCACCGTGGTCCAACGCAGCATCTCCTCGACGGCCGAGCCCACCAGCTCTGGACGCTCCTGGAGCAGGGCGAGCTGGTCGGGATGGTCGAGCAGTGCCAGCAGCCCGCCGACCATCGAGTACCGCGTGGTGTCATTGCCAGCTGCAACCAGCAGGGTGAAGAAGTTCTTGAACTCCTGGTCGCTGAGCGGCTCGCCGTCGATGGTGGGTGCCAGCAGTTGGGTGACCACGTCGTCGCGCGGGTTTTCGCGGCGATCATCGGCGAGCTGCTGGGCGTAGTCGAACAGCGCCACCCCGGCCGGACTGCGGAACGGCATCAGCCGGTACTCGCTGGTGTCGGTGGTGTCCACGACGTGCTCAGTGAACTCCGGATCGGTGTTGCCGATCATGGCGTCACCCTGGTCCACCAACCAGCCGTAGTGCTCCTCGGGCACCCCGAGCAGCCGGCCGAGCATCCGCATCGGCAGCTGACGCGCCACGTCGGTGACCAGGTCGAAGCGTCCCCGGGACCAGGCCTCGTCGATGACCGCCCGCGCGAGGACGCGGATCGCCTGCTCGTAGGTGGCCACGGTGCGCCGGGTGAAGCCGCCTTGGACCTGGCGGCGCAGCCGGGTGTGCTCGGGCGGATCCATCTCCATCAGGGTCTTGCGCGCTTCGAGCTCCTCCTCGTCCATCTCCTCGAGCCGGATGCCCTTGCGCGTCGTGAAGGTCCGGAAGTCCCGGTTCATCGCGAGGATGTCGGCGTAGCGCGTGATCGACCAGAAGCCGCTGCCGTCCTCCTCGTCGAACCAGGCGACCGGGTCCTCGTCGCGGTAGCGCTGGAACGTCGCGTGAGCGACCCCGGCACGATGGACATCGGGATCGGTCAGGTCCAGCCAACGGTCGCCTACGACCACCGGGCTGGTCGTGTTGCCCGCCGCTGGTGCATCCGTCGCGGTCATCTGCGGTCCTCCCACGGCCCCACTGAACTCCAGCGGCACCGTAGCAGGACCGTTCGGGTCCGAACAGTCATCCGCGGCGGGTGACTACGCTCCTGTCCGCGTACCCGTCCCCTGCGGCGGAGCCACCACCTCGAAGCGATGGTCGAAGGCCCCTCATGCGCGCCCTGTTCCTGGCCCATGACCCCGGTTCGCAGCCGGGACTGGTCGGTGCAGCGCTCGAACGCCGGGGCTTCGAGCTCGAGGTGCTCGCGATGGCCGAGTCGATCGATGACGGCACCTGGCACGGCCACCTGCCCGCAGCCGACGAACACGATCTGATCGTCCCGCTGGGAGCGATCTGGTCGCTCACCGACCGCTCGCAGGTCGGCAGCTGGATCGACCGCGAGCTCGCGCTGCTACGCGAGGCCGATGCGATGGGCATCCCCGTGCTCGGCATCTGCTTCGGCGCCCAAGCACTGGCCGCAGCACACGGCGGCCGCGTGGAGCCGAGCCCCCGTAGCCAGATCGGTTGGTCCTCGCTCGACAGCGACGACCCGTCGCTGGTACCGCCCGGACCGTGGATGCAGTGGCACACCGACCGCTTCGTGATCCCGCCCGGCGCGACGGAGCTCGCCCGCGACCCGCTGTGCTCGCAAGCGTTCGTCCTCCACCGCAACCTCGGCGTCCAGTTCCATCCGGAGGTCGAGCCCGCGGGGATCGAACGGTGGCTGGAGCTCGGCGGCGATGCCGCTGTCGCGGCCGTCGAAGGGGCGGGCAGCGACGTGGAACAGCTGCTTCGCGATGCGCGGTCGAACACAGCACGCGCCGCCTCCGAGGTCGAGCTCCTGGTCGAGACCTTCCTCACCGAGGTGGCCGGGCTGCGCTAAGCAGTCAACGCGCCGGTATGAGCGAGGTGAGGGGCACGCCCACCCGATCTCATACGAGCATCGCCTCGGCCTCGATCTCCACGACCCAGCGCGGGTCGACCAGACCGGCGACGACGACCATGGTGGCCGCGGGGCGGGCCTCGCCGAACGCACGAGCGTGTGCGTGCCCCACCGCAGCGGCATGGTCGGGATCGGTGAGGTACATCCGGGTCCGTACCACCTCGTGGAGGCTCGCACCGGCCTCCTCGAGCGCGGTAGCGATGATCTCGAGACAGCGCTCTGCCTGCGCACCCGGATCCGGGTCGCAGCTGCCGTCGGGCCAGACCGGTCCCGTCCCCGCGACGCGGACGGTGTCGCCCACCCGCACCGCGCGGCTGAAGCCGAACTCGTCCTCGTACGGCGAGCCCGAGCTCACCCGTTGCATGGTCGCTCCTCTGGAAGGGATCATCGGCCGAGCAACACCGCCGGGTGCAGGATCGCCCATGCCGGCCGATGCGGTGCAGGGCCATCCAGCGCAGGAGCGCCGGTGCCGACCGATATGGCACAGCAACCACCCAACGCGCCGCCACGACCGGCCCGTGCGAGGTAGCCCGAGCCGACCGCGGATGGTCAGCCAACGCTACCTCGCGTCCGCGCCCGCGCCGAGGCGACGGGAGGCGACCCTCACGTGTCGCCTCCCGTCACAGCCATGATGCGAAGGCCCCGGTGCTGAGCGGACGACCGCACACCACCACCCACGGCCACCGCAGCGCGCCCCGCACCGCCCGCACGCCGGCCACCTACCCACCGGGTGCACGCAACCCCACCGGGTGCACGCAACCCCACCGGGTGCACATACCCCCATCGACGGAGGACGGTGCACCCGCTGGGCGGGCATGCACCCGGTGGGCGGGGGTGCACCCGTGCTGGAGGGGTGTGCTCGCCGTGGCCGTGCGCTGGGCGGCGGTGCGGCGCGCTCCGGTCGCCGGGGAACCGGGGTCGGGCTAGGCGGGTCGGTCGCTGAGCTCCTCCGCGGCGCTGTGGATCAGCTCAAGCGCGGTGTCGATGGTGGCCCGCGTGGTGCGGTGGGAGAGCACCGCCAGGCGCAGTACGACCCGGCCGCCGATCACCGTGGTGGACAGCCGCACCCGACCGTCGGCGTGGATGCGCTGCAGCACCCGGTCCTGCAGCGCGTCGTCGCCGGGCACCGCGAAGGTGACGATCGAGAGGTCCGGCTCGGCCACCAGCTCCACCCGCGGGTCGTCGTCGAGCACCCGCGACGCGCGCTCAGCGAGGTCGAGGACGTGGTCGAGGGCCGCCCGGAACGCCGCGACACCGTGCAGCTGTAGCGGCAGCCACAGCCTCAGCCCCCGCCATTCGCGGGTCAGCTCTGGGGTGATCGAGGAGAAGTCGGGCAGCGCGTCCAGATCGTCGGAGTGGTCACGCAGGTAGTCGGCCGACTCGGCGAAGGCGTGGGCGAGGTCGTCGCGTTCGCGCACCAGCAGCGCGCCCGTGCCGAACGGCAGGAACAGCGACTTGTGCGGATCGAGGGTGATCGAGTCGGCACGTTCGATGCCAGCCAGCCGGTGACGTCCACGCTCGGTGAGTTGGAAGAAGCCGCCATAGGCGGCGTCGACGTGGAACCACACCCCGAGCTCAGCGGCGAGGTCGGCCAGGCCCGGCAGCGGGTCGATCACCCCGGCGTTGGTGGTGCCCGCCGCCCCGACGATCGCGGTCGGACGCAGCCCGTCGGCGAGGTCCTGCTTGACCGCGATGCGCACGGACTCCGGGTCCAGACGTAGCCCGTCGCTGGAGGCGCACACCCGCACGTGCGCACCGGTGATCCCGGCGATGCGGGCCGCCTTGCGCACCGAGGCGTGTGCGTGCTCACCGACGTAGATCGTGGCGAGGTCGGCACGGCCGCCGGCGTGCTTCTCGCGAGCGGTGACCAGGGCGGTGAGGTTGGCGTTGGAGCCGCCGGAGAGCAGCAGTCCCTGGGAACGTTCGGGCAGCTCGAAAAGCTCGGTCAGCCAGCGCAGGACCCCCTGCTCCAGCGCGACCGCGGCGGGCGTGAAGCCCGACATGCCCGTGTACCGGTTGGCGACGGCCGCGAGCAGGTCACCGAGCGCGGCGCTGAGCAGCCCGGAGCCCGGGATGTAGGCGAGCTCGCCCCCGGCCGCGTTGTCCACCCCGGTGGCCAGCACCGCCCGCAGCTCTTCCAGGCTCGCCGCCGGGTCGCCCGGCTGCTCCGGGGGGCGCTCGTCGACCAGCCGCGCCGCCAGCTCCTCACCGCGCGGCAGCCCGAGCACGGGCCGGTCGGCGGCCGTGCTGACCAGCTCCGCCACCAACCCGCCGACCTCGTCGAGCAGCGCCCTGGTCTCCTGCGGCGCTGGGTCGAAGGCACTGAGGTGCCGGGGCGCACGCGGAGCGGCGCCAGCTGTCTCCTGCGTCTCGTGCGGCACGTGCCGCCCGTCCCCGCGACGCTGATCCGACCCTCCTGCTACCACGCTCCGCCTCCTCGCTGAGTGCGCCCAACGCCCGCGACCCGTCGACAGCGCGCACCGAACGTAACCAGCGAACACCCAGCGTTGCGCAGTCGCCGCGATATCTCGACGAAGCGTCGTCTAGTGTGGCATATGACGAACGGATCGTCGCTCGACTTCCCCACTTGGAGGCAACATGTCGTTCACCGCGGATGAGATCGACCTCGCGCTCCTGGCCGCGCTCCGCGAGGACGGCCGGCGCTCGATCACGGCGCTGGCCAGCGACCTCCACCTCTCACGCAGCGCGGTCCACAACCGACTCGATCAGCTGCGCGAGGCCGGTGCGCTGCGCGGCTTCGCCCCGATCGTCGACACGAGCCGGCTCGGGGCGGGCATCTCCGCCTTCGTGCTGCTCTCGGCCGGCCCGGGCGCCCGCCTGGAGATGGAGCCGCTCACCGAGCAGTTGCAGCAGCTGCCGCACGTGGAGTACGCAGCGTTGGTCACCGGGGAGGCCGACGTGCTGCTGCTGGTACGGGCCGCCGACCTCGAGCAGCTGCGCACCTTCCTGCTCGACGAGTTGCGGGCGGTGACGGGGCTTCGCGGAACGCTGACGCTGCTGGTGCTCGACGAGGTCGTCAACCGCCCGTTCCTGCTGCCGGGCGAGTAGCCGCCCGCGGCCGCCCCCACGGCCGAGCAGGGGCCAGGGGCCGCCGAGCACGGTGTCACCCGGCGTCCTCGTCCCCGGCGGTGTCACCGTCGGCGACCTCGCCCAACGCTGCGACGTTGCGCACGATGTCGCGCAGCCCGGCGGCCACCGAGGCGCGATCCTCCGGGTCGACCAGGTGGGCCACCCGTGCTTCCTCGCGGTTGAACGCGGGGAAGATGCGGGTCAGCAGCCGATCGCCCTCGTCGGTCAGCTTCACGCTGAGCAGGCGCCGGTCCTCCTCGTGACGTCGCCGCCTGACCAACCCGCGGCGTTCCAGGGTGTCGAGCACCCCCGTCAACGTGCCCTTGGTCACCCCTGCCTCGGCGGCGAGGTGGCGCGCCTCCATCTCGCCCCACACCCAGAGCACCCACAGGGTGACGAACGCCGTCCACGACAGCCGTTCGGGCGCGAGCACCCGTGCCTCCATGTGGCGTCGCACCGCCGTCGCCGCACGGTAGATGTTGGACACGACCGTGAACGAGGCGATGTCGGCGTCGATACCGGCCCGATCGAGCCGCTCGACGATGTCGCGCTCCGCCTGGATCAGGTCGTCGAGGTGGGGGCGGCGCTGCCCGCCGTCGCTACGAGCCGGCTCGTCACCCCCGCCCGCGAGGGGTTGCGGGGCGCTCATCCGCTGTGGCCCGCGGTCGCACTGAGCCAATCGAACAGCGCCGCGTCGTGGCCGACCCGCTTCTCGGGATGCCACTGCAGCGCCAGCACCGGCCACCGGCGGTCATCGGCGGGTTCGATGGCCTCGATCACCCCGTCCGGTGCGCGCGCCACCACCTCGAAGTCCTCGGCGAGACGTCCGATGCCCTGGTGGTGGATGGTGTTCACCTCGCGCTGCCCGGCGCCGAGCACCTGCGCGAGCCGGGAGCCGGCAACCACCTCCACCGGATGGGTCGCCGACATCACCGCCTCCGGATCATCGTGGGGCACGGGCTCGTGCGCCGTGCCGGGCACGGTGAGATCCTGCACGAGGGTGCCACCGTAGGCGACGTTGACCAGCTGCATCCCGCGGCAGATCGCCAAGGTGGGCAGCTCGCGCTCCCGCGCCGCGCGGATCAATGCGATCTCGCTCGCATCCGCCTCACGGTCGATGTCGATCGAGCCGTCGAGCTCAGCGCCGTAGGTGGCCGGATGCACGTCGCCACCACCGGCGACCACCAGCGCATCGACGCTCTCCAGCGCCCGCGCGGCGTCGTCCGGGTCGAGGTGCGGCAGCAGGACGGGGATGGCGCCGCTGTCGGCCACCGCGGTCACGTACTCGTCACCGAGGGTGTAGAGCAGCGTCCGCTCCGAGACGAAGGTCGGCAACGGGCGTCGCCAGGTGGTGATGGCGATGCGTGGACGCACGGGCGGCTCCCTCGGTGGTGGACGGCATGAACGGTCGGTGGTGGGCGGCAAGGACGGTCGGTGGCGCTCGGGCAGCGGACGCTAGCCACATCAGGCCTCGAAGAGCACCCCGGGATTGAACCGGCCCTCGGGGTCGAACGCGTCCTTGATGCGGCGCATCGCCGCGCGATCGGCGGCATCCCTTCCGAGCCCGAGGTACGCGCGCTTCTGCACGCCGATCCCGTGCTCGGCGCTGATCGAGCCACCGAGCTCGGCGACGAGCGAGAACACCGCCGCATCGGTGCGGTCGTCGTCGCTGTCCGGGCCGACCACGTTGACGTGCAGGTTGCCGTCGCCGACGTGGCCGAACAGCACGGTCCGTGCCGTCGGGTCGACCTCGGCGACGACGCGGGGGGCGCGCTCGGCGAGCTCCGGCAGCGCCGGCAGCGGCACCGACACGTCCAGCTTGTGCGGCGGCGGGCCGATCGCGGCGATCGCCTCGGTGTGGCCCTCGCGCAGCTGCCACAACCGAGCACGCGACGGTGGGTCGGTGGCCACCGCCGCATCCCGGACCTCGGCCAGGTCGGCGACCACCGCGCCCAGCTCGTCGGTGGGATCGCTGCGGCCGGCCACCTCGACGAGCAGGTAGACCGGGTGCACCTCGCTGAACGGCGAGGTGGCACCGGTGAGGTCGACGACCAGGTCGAGCCCGTCCTGGGTGATCAGCTCGACGGCGGCCAGCCCGTCCACGGCGGCGCGCAGCCGCGCGAACACCTCCAGCGCGGCTGCCACCGAGCCGACCGCCAACAGCGCCGCGACACGGTGGGGTTGGTGAGGATGGAGCCGCAGCCGCGCACGGGTGACGATGCCGAGGGTGCCCTCGCTGCCCACCAGCAGGCCCGGCAGGTCGTAGCCGACGTTGTCCTTGACCAGACCATCCAGACGCGAGATGACCGACGCGTCGGGCAGCACCGCCTCGAGCCCCATCACCTGGGCTCGGGTCGAGCCGTAGCGCACGACCCGCACCCCGCCGGCCTCCGTCGCGATCGTGCCGCCGACCGTCGCACTGTCGCGCGAGCCCAGGTCGACGCCGTAGACGAAGCCCGCCGCCGCCGCGTGCTCATGCAGGGCGGCGATCGTCACCCCTGCGCCGGCGGTGACCTGGCCGGCGATCGGATCGACCGCGCCAAGCCCCGTCATCCGAGCCGTGGAGACCACCACCTCGCCACCACGCGGGACCCCGCCGCCGACCAGGCCGGTGTTGCCGCCCTGGGTGACCACCGCGGCGTCGTGCTCGCGGCAAGCCGCGACCACCTCAGCGGTCTCACGCGTGTCGGCGGGTCGGACCACCAGGCGGGCACGTCCGCTCCACCGGCGGCTCCAGTCGGTCTCGTAAGCGGCGGTCAGCGCCGGGTCGCTGAGCACGTGCGCATCGCCGACCACCGCCGTGAGCGCCCCCACCAGCGGGTCGTCACCCCCCACCACCGACGGCGCGGTCACAGGTCACCGCCCTCGTCGGCGAGGCGTCGGATCTCGCGCTCGAGGATCTTGAGGCGGGCCTCCTTGAGCAGCGGCACCTCCCGGCGCCGGCGGCGCACGGCGGTGGGATCGAGGTCGACGACCAGCAGGTCCTCCTCGCTGTCGGCGGCCTCGGCCAGCCGCTCGCCCCACGGGTTGACCGCGTGCGAACGGCCCCAGAAGCGCAGCTCGTGATCGGTCCCGGGGTTCTCGACCCCCACCCGGTTCACGAACACCACGTAGCACTGGTACATCCGGCCGTAGAACGACACCAGGTCGTACCAGTAGGTCGGGCTGTCGTAGTGCTCGGGGAAGCGGCTCTGGGAGCTGTCAGCGGGGACGAACAGCACCCGTGCCCCGTCATGCACCGCCACGAAGGGCAGCATCGGCTGCCAGGCGTCGTTGCAGATCAGGGTGGCGACCCGGCCGGCCGCTGTGTCGTAGGCCTGCAGCCGGGTGCCGGGGCTGAAATGCTTGCGCTCCTCGAACACGTCGTAGGTGGGCAGGTAGAGCTTGCGGTGGACGTGCACGAGCTCGTGGCCCTGGAAGTAGGCCGCACTGTTGTAGGTGTGCACGCCCGAGAGCGAGAGCTCGGGGAAGCACAGCAGCACCCCCATCCCGTCGCCCCCCGCCGCCAGGTCAGCCAGCCGCGGGTCGGTGGCCTCCAGCGCGACGTCGTCGACGACCCGGCCGAGGTCGTAACCGCTGAGGTGCAGCTCGGGGAAGATCACCACGTCTGCGCCCTCGTCGCGTGCGGAGCGGATCGCGGTCCAGGCGCGCGCGAGGTTGGCGTCCAGGTCACCGAGCTGGACCGCGACCTGAGCGAGTGCGACACGCAACGGGGACTCCTCCGCCGCCCAGAGCGGCTCCGGTTGAGGAGATGATGACAGGTCACAGCCTGCGACGTGAACCGGTGGCTCGCACCCCTCCGCCCCGTGCGTTCGGACGCCGCAGGCGGCGGGTCACCACCGGGACGACCCCCTGGCGCAGCCCCAGGAACAAGCCGATCAGGGCCAGGCCGTAGACGGTCAGACGCAGCTGGGCGAGTGGCCGCAGCAGCTCGTCGACGAGCACGATGGCCACCGCACCGACGACGGGGCCGACCAACGTGCCGATGCCGCCGAACGCGAGCATCACCAGCACCCGTAGGTCGACCTCGCCGAAGCCGAAGGTGCTGGGGCTGAAGAACCCCTCATGGAGGGCGAAGAGCGTCCCGGACGTGCCGAGCATGGCGGAGCCGATCGCGCCCGCCACGACCTTGTGACGAGTCACGTCGACCCCGGCGAGCTCCGCGGCGGCGGGGTCGTCACGCAGTGCTCGGAAGGCCCACCCGTGGTGGGAGCGCTCCAGCAGCCGGTAGCCGGCGAGGAAGACGACCAGCACCGCCAGCAGCAGGTAGTACGCCGGGACCTGGGCCCGAAGGAGCCCCACGACGTCCGCGTCGACGACCAGGCCCGTCTCACCGCCGGTCAGGCCCCGGCCACCGAGCAGCAGGTTGGTGAACACCAGGGAGAAGGCCAGCGTCACCACCCCGGTGAAGATCGCATCCAGACCCCGGCGTGCCGCCACCCAGCTGAACAGCCCGCCGAGCGTCGCCGCGAGCAGCACACCGGCCGGGATGCTCGCCAGCAACGGCACGGCGAGCTCGTTGCCGAGGATCACCGCGGTGTAGGCCGCGGTGCCCGCCAGCGCGCCCTGGCAGAGGAACAGCTGCGCGGTGCTGCCGAGGATGAGGTTGAAGGCGACCGCGTAGCTGGCGAAGGTCAGCAGGCTGATCGCCAGGGTCATGGCGTACCGCGAGCTACCGGCGACGCCCGGCACGGGCGCGAGGACCACCGCGACCACCGCGACCGGCAGGTAGGCACGCCACCACCTCGCCTCGCGCCCGGTCTGCGGGGCGGGGTCGTGCACGGCGCCGGGAAGGCTGGCCATCAGCCGGCCCGACCGAGGATGCCGGACGGTCGCACGAGGATGACCAGCATCGCGGTCGCGAGCAGGACCACCACGGTGAAGAACGCTCCGATGTGGTGGGTGGCGAGCGCGTGCACGATGCCGAGCAGGACCCCGGCCGACAACGCGCCGCTGACCCGGCCGAGCCCTCCGACCACCGTCACGATCAACGCGAGGATGGTCAGATCGGCACCCGAGGCAGCTCCCACCGAGGCGACCAGGCCCTGGGTGACCGCGACCAGGCCCGCCAGCAGGCCGCTGAGGACGAACACCCGGCTTCGCACCGCTGCGGGGTTCACCCCGCACAGCTGTGCGCCGCGCTCGTCCTGCGCGACCGCGCGGATGACGCGGCCCCAACGGGTGTGACGCAGCAACCCGATCAGCACGCCCAGCACGGCCACCGTGATCACCGAGGCGGCCACGCTGCCGGAGCGCATGGTGACCCCGAGCACCTCCACCGACGGGCCCGGCAGCGACAGGCTCAGCCGCGCCTGAGGCTGGAAGTGGATCAGCGCGCCGTCCAACGCGAAGGCGACGCCAAGCGTGAGCAGCAGGCTCAGCAGCACGCGCGGCTCACCAGCCAGACGGTAGACGGGGCGCATCAGCGTGCGATCGAGCAGCAACCCGAGGATGCCGGGGACGAGCACCGCCAGCGTGATCGCGACCGGTGGTGACAACCCCGCACCGACCAGCACCGAGCCGGTCACCGCTGCGCTGGCCACCAGCTGTCCGTGCGCGAGGTTGAGGACGCCGCCGAGCCCGTAGACCAGCGTCAGGCCCACGGCCAGCATCGACAGCTGCAGACCGAAGACGATCCCGTCGAGCACGATGGCCATCAGCCGACCCCGAGGTAGGCGCGCTGGACGGCGGGGTGATCACGCAGCTGTGCGGCGGTGCCTGCGAGCTGGACCCGGCCCTGCTCGAGGACGTAGGCATGATCGGCGAGCCCGAGCACGAGGGGGACCTGCTGTTCGGCGACGAGCACGGCCAGCCGCTGCGCCTCGTGCAGCCCAGCCAGCGCCCGGTAGGTCTCGGCGGCCAGACCGGGGGCCAGTCCGGTCGACGGCTCGTCGAGGATCAGCAGACGCGGGTGCGACATCAGCGCCCGGGCGATGGCCAGCATCTGCTGCTCACCACCGCTCATCGTCGCGGCTCGCTGGCGACGGCGCTCGGCGAGCCGCGGGAACAGCTCCAGCACCAGCTCGAGCCGACGTGGGGCCGGCCGGTGAGGATGGGCGCCGAGCGCGAGGTTCTCCGCGACCGTCATCGCGGTGAAGAGGTTGCGCTCCGCGGGCACGAAGGCGACCCCGCGTCTGGCGATGCGGTGAGCAGGCTGGCCGGTGACGTCCTCGCCGTCGAGCCACACGTGCCCGGCCCGCACCGGGTGCACCCCCGCGATGGCCTGCAGCGTCGTCGACTTGCCGGCCCCGTTGGAGCCGATGATCGCCACGATCCGCTCCGAGCCGACCACGAGGTCGAGGTCGTGGACCGCGTCGGTGTCGCCGTAGGCGACGTGCAGGCCCTCAACCTTGAGCATGGGGCTCGGCTCCCTGTCCGAGGTAGGCCTCGACCACCGCCGGGTCGCGCATCACGGCTCCGGGCTCGCCCTCGGCCAGCCGTCGGCCGAGGTGCAGCACCAGCACCCGGTCGGCCAGGGTGGTGACCGCCCGCATCACGTGCTCGACCCACACGACGCTGACGGTGAGCTGATCGATGGCTCCGCGCACCACCGCGACGAACCGCTCGAGCTCCGCCGGGTTGAGCCCCGCCATCACCTCGTCGAGCAGGAGCAGCTGCGGGGCACCGGTCAGCGCACGGGCGAGCTCCAGGGTGCGGCGCTCGCGCAGGGTGAGCTCGCCGACCGTCGCGTCGCGCCGATCGGCGAGGCCCAGCAGCTCGAGCCGCTCCATCGCGGCGGCCCGCGCACGGGCCTCGGCGATCCGCTCGCTCCCGCCGAACATCGCGCCGAGCGCCGCGTTGTCGAGCACCGACAGCGAAGGGAAGACCCGCGGCGTCTGCTGGACCGTGGCGACCCCCAGCCGACGGATCCGGTGCGGTCGCCGCCCGGTGAGCTCGGTCCCGCACAGGCGCAGTGCCTGGCAACGGGTGGGCGCGAGCACCCCGCCGACCAGCTTGAGCAGCGTCGACTTGCCCGCGCCGTTGGGGCCGATCACCGCGAGGACCTCCCCTACCTCGACGTCGAGGTGGAGGTCGTCGACCGCGGGCAGCCCACCGAACCGCTTGGTCAGGCCGCGGACCTCGAGGATGGCCATGCACCGTGCTCCCGCTCCGCCGTGCCGGCACGCCGGCCGCGATCATCGCAGGCCGTCGCGCTGCGGTCACCGCTGAGGGTCGAAGGGCTCGAGCGGCTCCGCCTGGAACAGCGTCTGCGGGTACCAGGCCGCGTCCGGCGCCACGTCCTGTGGTGGCTCGGTCTCGCGGATCACCGTCAGCAGCGGCTGCGCGTCGGCGAGCTCGCCCCAGCTCGTCCAGCGCAGGTCCCACGCGTAGCCGGGTGGGTCGAAGGTGGTCTCACGCAGGTAGCCGGCGATGTCGGTTGGGTCGTGAGAACCGGTGGCCTCGATCGCCTCGGCGACCATCGTGACCTGGGCGTAGCCGGACACGGCGTCGTCCTCCATGAAGGCGTCGAACCGGGCGTGGTAGCGGCGTGCCAGCGCCTGGTAGTCGCTCGAGCCGTAGTCGGCGCACGAGAGGTCGACGTACCGTTCGTAGGCGGTCTCACCGATGGTCTCCATCACCACCTCGACGGGCGAGTTCGGCCCGGTCACGCGCCCGTCGAAGCCCAGGTCGGCAGCCTGCTCGGTCATGGCCACCGCGCCGGGTGGGTGGCCTGTGCCGATGATCAGCTCGGGGTCGAGCTCCTCGAGCCGCCGCAGGTAGGCGGTGAAGTCGTTCTCGCCCACCGGTGCGACCTCGATGCGCAGCTGCTCGGTCAGCGGAGCGATGCGCTCCTCGATGGCCTGCTCGATGGCACGGCCCCACTCGTAGTCGGCGACGATCGCCGCGACGCGCTCGATCCCCTCGTCGTCGATCAGCTGGGCGAACGGCTCCATGGTCATCGGGGCAGCGGGCAGACAGGTGCGGAAGGTGAAGCGGCTCTCGGCCGTGAGGATGCGGGGCGAACCGGCCTTCACCAGGAACAGCGGCACCTCGCTGACCTCGGCCTCACGCGCGGTGGCGAGCGCCACGTCGCTGTCGACCAGCCCACCGACGGCGACCACCTCGTCGCGCTCGACCAGGCCGCGCAGCGCGGTCACCCCCTCCTCGGGCGCGCTGCGGGTATCCCGCTCGACGAGCTCGAGCGGCCGACCGTCGATCCCGCCATCGTCGTTGATCTCGTCCACGGCCAGGCGCATGCCGTTGCGGGCCGGCACCCCCCAGATGGCGAAGTTGCCCGTGAGCTCGCCAAGGAACCCGATCGCGATGGGCTCGCCGTCCGGCCCCTCGGTGCCGGTCGCATCCCCCGCTGACGCGCCGCAGGCACCCAGCAGCAGGCCGACGACGGCGAGCGCCGCCACCGTGCGTGCGTCGCGCCGCATCACCGCCTCCCTCGTCCCTCTCCCCCGCCGACGTGCGGTCCGACCGCCGCACGAGGCGGTCACCTCAGCAGACGCTCGACCGCTGAGTCCAGCAGGAACCAGCCCCGCTCCGTGCTGCGCAGCCGCCCGCAGGCGGTCTCGACCAGCCCGAGGTCGAGCGCGTCCTCGAGCGCGAGCGGCTCGAGGGGCGGCACGTCGCGTGGATGCAGGCCCTCCTTGACCCGCAGACCGAGCAGCAGGCGCTCCTCGGCCCGCTCCTCGTCGGCCAGCACCTCGCTGCCGCTGACCGGTGTCGCGCCGGGCTCACCGGTGCCACCGGCCTCGACCGCCTCGAGGTAGCGCGACGTCGACCGGGTCGACCACCAGCGGCGGCCGGCGAGGTGGCCGTGGGCCCCGACGCCCACCCCCAGGTAGTCGCCATGCCGCCAGTACAGCAGGTTGTGGCGGCTGCGGTTGACGGGCCCCGCGGCGAAGTTCGACACCTCGTAGTGATCGAAGCCGGCCGCTACCAGCAGCTGCCGGGCGAGCTCGAACCGGTCGGCGAGCACGTCGTCGTCGGGCGCGACGAGCTCGCCACGGGAGATGCGACGCCCGAAGGGGGTGTTGTCGTGGATGGTGAGCGCGTAGGCGGAGAGGTGCTCGACCCCCGCCGCGACCGCCCGCTCGAGCGTCGCGGCCCAGTCGGCCTCGCTCTCGCCCGGCGTGCCGTAGATCAGGTCGAGGCTGATCGCGGGGATCCCCGCCGCGCGGGCCCGCTCGGCCGCGCGCAGCGGCTCGTCGGGGCCGTGGCCGCGCTCGAGCAGCCGCAGCACGTGCGTGGCGTAGGACTGCATGCCGAGCGACAGCCGCGTCACCCCCGCATCGGCCAGGGTGGTAAACAGCTCCTCGTCAGCGGTCTCGGGGTTGCACTCGACGGTGATCTCCACGTCGTCTGCGACGTCGAGCTCCTCGCGCACCGCCGTGAGCAGCCGCGCCAACAGCGGCGGCGGCAGCAGGGTCGGGGTCCCACCCCCCACGAACACCGAGGTGACCCGTGGCCAGCCTTCGGCGAGCTGCGCACCGGGCGGTGCGTGCGCCCGGGGCCCCGCCGCGACCTGCCGCCCGAGGTCAGCGACCAGCGCGCGCACATAGCGCTCGTAGAGCGCGTCCACCTCGTCGGCTGCCTGGTCACCGACCGCAGCGGTGGCGAAGTCGCAGTAGCCGCACCGGTGGTGGCAGAACGGCACGTGCAGGTACACCCCGAAGCCGGCGGCAGCGCCGGATTCGAGGGGATCGCGCAGCCACGCGTCGGTGGGGGGTGCGGTCGACGGCATGGCGCCGACGGTACCCCGCTCCCCGGTCGGCTCCCGGACGGCCCGCGGTCAGCCCCAGGGGTCGACGGCGAGCCGCTCGCGCACCGTCTCGACCAGCTCGGGGTCGGCGGTGGAGGCCAGCAGGATCCCCGGGAACCGCGAGACCTCGTGCAGCGCGCGCATGCGGTGACAGTCCTCCACCAGCAGGAACAGCGCGGCCTCGCCCTCGTCGAGCTCCTCGCCCATCCGCCGCATGTCGTCGTCCTGGATGCCGATGTCGCGCAGCTTGGCGAACAGCCCGCCGGCCGCGGCTCCCAGCGCACCGCCGATCAGCGGACCCCCGGGCCCGGCGAGCAGCCCCGCGAGGATCCCGATCCAGGCGCCGCCGACCGCCCCCTGCGAGGTGGAGACGTCCTTGGTCTGGGTGATGCGCACGCGTCCGCGCACCTTGGCGACGATCGCAGCGTCCTCGAGCTCGAGGTGCTTGCGGGCGGTCAGGCGCATCGCGGCCAGCAGCGCCTCCTGCGCCAGCAGCGACGACTCGAACCGGAACGCCCACAGATCCGCGTCCGAGCCGGCCGGGACGGCGCTGGCGTGGTCGACCACCACCTGCTCGTCGGCGGTCAGGGCCTCGTCCAGATCGGCACGGGCCAGCGGCGCGTGCTCGTCCGCATCGCTGCCAGCGGGGGCGCCGTCGGACCTGGACCGGTCGTCACCCGCGCCGGGCGTGGTCGGCTCCTGATCGCTCATCGCTGTCCGCTCCCGTGCCGCAACCATCGATCGGCAACCGCCACCACCTCGACGTCGCAGTCGGTACGACGGTGACCAGCGTCGACCGCCGCAGGTCTCCAGCCGTCGAGGTGCGCGTCGCCGGGACCACCGTAGCGCCGCCGACCACCCACGGCCGCCTGACGTCTCCTCGCAGCCAGCCGCGTCAGCTGGTGCCGGGCCCGGTGGTGCGCAGCGCGGAGATGAAGGCCTCCTGGGGCACCTCGACCGAGCCCACCGACTTCATCTTCTTCTTGCCCTCCTTCTGCTTCTCCAGCAGCTTGCGCTTGCGCGAGACGTCCCCGCCGTAGCACTTGGCCAGCACGTCCTTGCGGCGCGCCTTGATCGTCTCGCGCGCGATGATCTTCGCGCCGATCGCCGCCTGCACCGGCACGTCGAACATCTGACGTGGGATCAGCTCGGTGAGCTTCTCGGTCATCTGCTTGCCGAAGGGGTAGGCCTCGTCGCGGTGGACGATCGCGCTGAAGGCGTCCACCGGCTCACCGTTGAGCAGCAGGTCGACGCGGACGAGGTCGGCCGCCTGGTAGTCGCCCCGCTCGTAGTCGAGCGAGGCGTAGCCGCGGGTCATCGACTTCAGCTGGTCGAAGAAGTCGGTGATGATGTTGGCCAGCGGCAGGGTGTAGCGCAGCTCCACCCGGGCCTCGGTGAGGTAGTCCATCGCCGCCATGCGGCCGCGCCGGTTCTCGCACAGCTGCATGACCGGACCGACGTACTCGCTCGGTGTGAGGATCATCGCCGTGACCGTCGGCTCGCGGATCTCGGCGATGCGGTTGGGCTCGGGCAGCTGCTGGGGGTTGGCGACCTCGATGGTCCTGAGCTCACCGGTCTGCTCGTCGACCTCGTCCTCGAGGGTGACCTGGTAGCGCACGCTCGGCGCGGTGGTCACCAGCGGGATGCCGAACTCGCGGTCGAGCCGCTCGGTGATGATCTCGAGGTGGAGCAGCCCGAGGAAGCCGCAGCGGAACCCGAAGCCGAGGGCGACCGAGGTCTCGGGCTCGTAGCTGAACGAGGCGTCGTTGAGCCGGAGCTTGTCGAGGGCGTCGCGCAGCACGGGGAAGTCGTCGGAGTCCACCGGGTAGAGCCCGGAGAACACCATCGGCAGCGGCTCGCGGTAGCCGGGCAGCGGCCGCACCTGGTCGGCCCCACGTCCCGCGCGGGTGATGGTGTCGCCGACCTTGGCCTGGCCGACCTCCTTGATCGCCGCCGAGAGCACGCCGACCTCGCCGACGCCGAGCTCGCCGATCGGGGTCTCCTCGGGGGCGTGGACGGCCAGGTCATCGATCTGTCCCTCGAAGCCGGTCGCCATCAGGCGGATGCGGTCACCCGGGTGGAGCTTGCCGTCGACCACGCGGAAGTAGACGAGCGTGCCCCGGTAGGTGTCGTAGATCGAGTCGAAGATCAGCGCCCGGGGCGGCCCGTCGGCATCGCCGGTCGGCGCCGGCACGCGGTCGACGATCGAGTCCATCACCGCGGCGACACCGTCGCCGGACTTGGCCGAGATGCGCAGCACGTCGTCGGGGTCGCCGCCCACGATCGCGGCGATCTCGCGGGCCACCTCGTCGGGC
>JBKGZF010000006.1:0-18857 GCA_046545715.1 Nitriliruptoraceae bacterium
GGCCAACGGTCGGTCCTGTGAGGCGGCAAGCGGGATCAGCGAGCGCAGGCTGTCATCCGGTGCGGCGGTCGAGGCGTCCTCGAGGACGCAGTCGCGTACCTCGCGATGCCCCGCACGGGCCGCCGTCGCGAGCGCGTCGGCCGTGACCCAGCCCTCGAGGTGGTTGTCGGGCCCGACCACGACCGCGTGATCGAGGCCGGCACGGTCGAGCGAACGGGCCGCGATCGTGGGGCTGTGACCGCCGCGGACCACCTCAGCGGGCGGCACCATCACGTCGCGAGCGGTGACCAGCTCCGAGCGGTCGTGCCCCTCGACGAAGGAGGCGACGTAGTCGTCGGCCGGCTCGAGCACGATCTCGTCCGGGGTGCCCAGCTGGACGATCAGCCCGTCCTTCATGATCGCGACCCGGTCGCCGAGCCGCAGCGCCTCGTCGAGGTCGTGGGTGATGAACACCACGGTCTTGCGCAGCCGCGCCTGCAGGTCGATCAGCTCCTCCTGCATCTGACGTCGCATCAACGGGTCCAGCGCGCTGAACGGCTCGTCCATCAGCAGGATGTCGGGGTCGCTGGCCAACGCCCGAGCGAGTCCGACCCGCTGCTGCATCCCGCCGGAGAGCTCGTCAGGGCGGCTCTCCTCCCAACCGGCGAGCCCGACGACGCCCAGCGAGCGGCGTGCCTGGTCGCGTCGGGAGGTCTTGTCCATGCCCTGGATCTCGAGCCCGAAGGCGACGTTGTCGAGCACGCTGCGGTGCGGCAGCAGTGCGAAGCGCTGGAAGACCATCCCGAACTTCTCGCGTCGCAGCGCGGTCAGCTCCTCGCGCTTGAGCCGGGTCACGTCCTGGCCGTCGACGGTGACCGTGCCCGACGTCGGTTCGATCAGGCGGTTGAGCAAGCGCACCAGCGTGGACTTCCCGCTGCCCGAGAGCCCCATGATCACGAACGTCTCGCCCGGGGGGATCTCGAAGCTGGCGTCCTGGACGGCGACGGTCGAGCGGGTCTCGGCCAGGATCTGCTGCTTGCTCTGGCCCTGGTCGAGTAGCCGACGTGCCTCCTCGGGGCGTGGACCGAAGATCTTGGACAGGCCCTCGACCACGATCTCGGGCTCATCGGTGCTGCGCAGCTCCCTGGCCTCGAGCGCCTCGGCGTCCTCGCTGGATGAGCGGGCGCTCGGCATCTGTTCGTCAGCCACAGCGCCACCGCCCGAGCGGCGGTCGCGCTTGTGGGCGATGCCCTCGACCAGGCGGTCGACGATGATCGCCAGGACCACGATCGCCAGGCCCGCCGCGAGCGCCCGGCCGGTGTCCAACCGCCCCAGCGCACGTGCGACGTCCTCGCCCAGGCCGGGTGCACCGATGAAGCCGGCCAGGACCACCATCGCCAGCGCCATCATGATGACCTGGTTGACGCCCATCATGATGCTCGGGAAGCCCAGCGGCAGCTGGATCTTCCACAGCATCTGGCGCTCGGTGGCACCGAAGGAGCGACCGGCCTCGATCGTCTCCTTGGGGACGCCACGGATACCGAGGTTGCTCAGCCGGACGATCGGCGGCATCGCGTAGATCAACGTCGCCAGCAGTGCCGGCACGCGCCCCAGGCTGAAGGCGCTCGCCGCGGCCACCAGCAGCACGATGCTCGGGATGGTCTGCATGAAGTCCAGTACGGGCCGCACGGCGGTGTTGACCACCTCACGGCGTGCCATCGCGATGCCGATCGGCAGACCGACGGCGACGCACAGTGCGGTCGCCACCAGCACCAGGGCCAGGCTCTCCATCGAGCTGCCCCACAGCCCCATGCTGGCGATGAACACCAGCCCGATCCCGACACCGGCACCGAGCTTCCAGTTGACCAGCAACGAGGAGGCGATCACCAGCACCGCGACGATCACCAGCCACGGCAGGCCCATCAGGAACTGCTCGGTGTTGACCGTGAGGATGCGCAGCACGTTCTGCAGCACATCCAGGCCGGATTCGAAGGTGTCGAGGAACCAGTCGACCCCGTCCCCGAGCCACTCGTCGATGGGGAGGCGGACGGCCTCGGGGACCTCGCTCCACCAGGCGGTCGCGGCGAACATCATGCGCTCCTTGGCGCTGGGTTCGGATGGGCCGGTCGCAACGGCGCCGTCGATGTGCGTCTGCCACCAACGGCGCCGGCCCCGTCACACGCTGGGTGGACGGGGCCGGTGTACCGATCAGACGTCGGCACCTCGCTCACGCAGACCGTCCTCGACGCGCGCGATGACGTCATCGTCGTCGAGCCAGCCGCGCCACATGTCGCCGTACTCCTCGTAGAAGTACAGCGCCGCCTCGTCGGGCTCGACCTCCTCGAGCTCCATGTGGGCCGTGAGCTCGTTCATGGTGTCGATACCGAAGCCGTCCATGGCCCGCAGCAGCTCGAGCACCTCGGGCGCCTCGTCCTCGAGCCCGGACCAGCCACCGATCCCGACCTCGCCCGACGGCTGGGCGCAGCCGACCTCCTCACTGACCTCGCTCGCGTCGACCTCGTCGTCGAGCGCCTCGTCGGTCGCCGCCTGGCAGTCCTCGTTCCACTCGGGCTCCTCGAGCTGGACCAGGTCGTAGACACCGGGGATCCAGGCAGGGGTCCAGTAGTAGAACAGGATCGGCTCCTTGTCCTCGAGCGCCGCGACGACCGCGGCGTCGAAGGCGGAGCCGGAGCCGGCGGAGGTGAAGTTGTACTCGTCGGCGAGACCGTAGGCGTTGAGCTTGTAGCGCTGGATCTCGGTCGACTCCCAGCCGTCGATGCCGCCGTAGAACACGCCATCACCGGGGGACTCGGGGTCCTCGAAGACCTCGCCGAGGCCCTCGAGGTCCTCGACGCTCTCCAGGTCGGGCGCGACCGGGTCGATGCCCTCCTCCTCGTCGCCCTCGATCACGTAGCGCGGGACGAAGATGCCCTGGACCGCGTCGTCGTAGACCACGCCGGAGTACTCGACCGACGAGTCGTCCGGGAAGGCCTCCTCCTCACACCAGTCGGGGATGTTCATGCACCAGAACTCGGTGGCGACGTGCATCTCGCCCTCGGGCATCGACTCCATCATCACCGCGGTGCTGGTGGTCGGGGCGTCGACGGTGTGGCCGTAGCCATCCTCGGCGATCACCGTGAAGATCTCGTTGAGGATCCACAGGCTCTCCCACTGGCCGTCGAAGAGGACCAGTTCCATGCCCTCGTCCGCGCCGCCAGCGTCGGCATCGCCGCCGTCGTCGCCGCCATCGTCGTCGCCGCCATCGTCGGCAGCCTCCTCGCCGCCGTCATCGCCACCGCCGTCGCCGTCGCCGTTCGCGTCTCCGCATGCGGAGGCGATCAGGGCGAGCGCCAGCAGGGTCGAGGTGATCAGCAGGGATCTCGGTCGTCGCACAATCCGCCTTGTCGTCGTGGGATATCGGGGGTGTCAGTGATCGATCCTGCGGTGACCCTGCCGCCGTCGACAGCGCGCCGCGGCGATGTACCGGCGAGCGCGGCGAGCCCCCGTGATTCCCTGGCTCGAGCCGCCATCGGACCGCCGTCGGAGCAGGATCCCGGCACATAGTGATAGCGGAGCGACCACCCAGGCGCCAAAGAGGCCGCGCGGCCAGTGCGGCACATCGCGCCCCGTCCGAACGGCCGCTGGCCGGCCATCGGCCATTCGGATGAGAACCGGCGTGGAGACCGAGGCCGCCGGTGGCCGGCCGTGGCGGGTCACCGCCGCGAGGTCACCCGCGCGGCAGCTTCGGACGCGTTGCGGTGGGCCAGCTCGTGGGCAGCGGCCCGCAGCGTGGTTCGCCCGAACATGGCAGCTTCGTACACCTGAGCGACCAGTCGGTGCATCGTCGCGTCGATGCGCGTGAAGGCCGCGTCAGCGGTCGGCGCGACATCGCCGAACACGATCCACCACCACCACGCGTTGGTCCCGACGTTGGCCAGCACGTCCGGCAGCACGGCGACACCGCGCTCGGTGAGCACCGCGTCCGCCGCCGGCGTGACGGGCAGGTTGCCGCCCTCGACCACGAGCGTAGAACGCACGTTGTGGGCGTTCTCGGCATGGATGGCACCCCCCACCGCGGCGGGCACCAGCACGTCGGCGTCCACCGCCACCCACGTGTCGCGGTCCCGCTCCACGACCGAGCCCGGCAGGCTGCTGCGCTCGATCGCCCCGAAGCGGTCACGGGCGGCCAGCATCGCCTCGACGTCCAGCCCGTCGCGGTCGAGCACCAGCCCGTCACGGTCGGCGATGCCGATCACCGTCAGTCCGGCACGGGCCAGGTAGCGGGCGGCCGCACCACCGATCGAGCCGAACCCCTGCACCACCGCCGTGAGCTGCGTCGGGTCCAGCCCGCGTGCCCGTGCCAGCGCGACCGTGGCCCGCGCGACGCCGTAGCCGCCGACGAGATCCGCCAGCGCGACCCCCTCCACCTCGACGTCGAAGGCCGTGGCCAGCCGCTGGCGGGCGGCGTCGACGTCGTCCATCCGACGGAACAGGGCCTCGATGGTCGAGTCCAGCCCGGCTCGCTGGGCCGCTGCATCCAGCGTCGCCTGGGCGACGCCGAGGTCCTCCCCCGTCGCCCAGGTGTGCTCGAGGACCGGCTGCAAGGTGGTGAACAGGCGGGTCAGGACCTCGTCGAGCCGGGGGTCAGCGGGGTCGAGGTCGAGCCCGCCCTTGGCGCCCCCGAACGGCAGGTAGCGGTCGTCCGGGTCGTAGACGATCGCCTCCTTGGCGGTCATCGCACGGGCGAGACCAGCGACCTCGTCCATCGTCAGCCCCTCGCGGACCCGGAAGCCGCCACTGGCCATGCCACCGATGAGCCGGTCGACGACGAGGTAGCCGCGCACACCGGTGACCGGGTCGGTCCAGGTCAGCTCCAGCTCCGGCGGTGAGGTGGCGGGTTCGGCGGTCAGTGGCAGCACGGGGGTGTCGGTCACGGCGGGGCCTCGTGGTCGTGGTGGGGAGGTCGTGGTGGGAGGTCGTGGGGGGAGGTCGTGGTGGAAGCAGGGCCAGACCCGACGCTCAGGTCCGGCGGCAGGCGGCCTCGGGGATGCGCAGCAGCGTCGGACGGGCCGCCCGGGCAGCGCTCGCCAGCGCCTCGCGCAGCTGCGCGAGATCGGCCACGTCGCGGCCCTCACAGCCGAAGGCGCGGGCGGCGGCGGGCAGGTCCGGCGCGCCGAGCGCGACGCCGACGCTCGCCTGACCGCGCTCATGCATCTCACGGTCGATCTCGCCGTAGCCGCCGTTGTCGACGACCACCACGGGCAGCGCCACGCGCGCCTCAGCGGCCGCGGCGAGCTCGGCGACGGTGAACATCAGCCCGCCGTCGCCGCTGAGCGCGACCACGGGGACCTCGGCGCGCCCGAGCGCGACACCCGTCGCGGCTGGCACCGCGTAGCCGAGGGTGCCAAGACCGGTGGGGTAGGCGAACGATGCCGGCGTGTAGCGCGGCAGGTTCGCGAGCGCGCCGTAGTAGCAGGCCATGGTGCTGTCGCCGACCAGCACCCCGTCACGGCCGAGGTGGTCGTGTAGCACGTCGCACAGCCCCAGCCAGGCCGCGCCCTGGTCGGCGGCCTCCTCGCGGTGGCGACGACGCCAGCTGGCAGCGCGGTCCGCAGCGCCCGCCGCGACCGGTGGGATCGACGTCGATGCCGCGCCGAGCTGGCCGAGCAGCTCGGTGAGCACCACGCCGGCGTCGCCGATCAGCGCCGTGTGGGGTCGGGCGTTGCGGGCGGCCTGGGTGGGATCGACGTCGATGCGGATCACCCGCTCGTCGAGCGCCAGCGGCCGCCACACGTCCGCCGGGGCGAGCTCGGTGCCGACGGCCACCGCGACGTCGCTGTCGGCGACCAGATCGACGACGGCACGTAGGTGCAGCCCGGCGCCGACCGAGAGGGGATCGTCCTCGGGGAGCACGCCCTTGCCGTTGGTGGAGGCGACCACGGGCGCGCCGATGTGGTGGGCCAGCGCCAGCACCTGCGGCGCCGCCCGCCGTGCGCCGCCGCCCACCAGCAGCACCGGGCGCTCGGCCTCGGCCAGCGCATCGGCGGCGGCGCTGAGCGCCGCCGGGTCCGGACCCGCCGGCGCCGACGGGATGGGTGCCACCTCGGCGGCCGTCGCCTCGGCTTCGAGCAGGTCGAGGGGGATCTCGAGGTGGACCGGTCGCGGCCGGGCGTGGGTCATGGTCGCAAACGCCTCGGCCACCGCGGCGGGGATCTCACCGACCGAGGTGACGCGCCGACTGACCGCGACGATGCGGTCCATGGCGCCGGACTGGTCCTTGACCTCGTGGAGCTCACCGTTGCCCGCGGCCGGATGGGTCAGCGGCATGCCGGGCGAGACCAGCAGCACCGGTACCGAGTCGGAGTAGGCCTGGGCGAGCGCGGTCGCAGCGTTGAGCACCGCCGGGCCGGTGGTGGTGACCACCACGCCGGGCCGGCCGGTGGCCCGCGCGTAGCCGTCGGCTGCGTAGCCGGCACCCTGCTCGTGCCGGGGTGAGACGTGACGGATGCCGTGGGCGGCAAGCGCGGCGTAGATCGCCAGGTTGTGGGTTCCGGGGATGCCGAAAACGGTGTCCACCGCGTGCGCCGCGAGCGCGCGCACGAGCGCCTCGCCGCCGGTCAGGGTCGTCGTGGAGCTGATGGTCTCGGCCTTCGCTGCGGGGATCCGGCAGCCTACGGCGGTCGCCGTGGGGCGAGGTAACGCCACGCGGCCGTGGATGGTCGGCTGGTGCTACCTCACCGCGGCGCCGGACGCGAGGTCACGTGAGACGACCATCGGTCGTCGGCTCGCGCTACGTGGGGCAGCCGGCACTGCACCGCACGGCTCGCGGCCTCGCGGCTACCTCGGCGGACCGGACGGGGCGTCAGAACCCCTCCTCGGTGCGCTCACCGAGCTCGACGTCGACCTCGAGCTCCTCGTCACCGCGCACGATGGTCAGCGTGACCTCGTCACCGGGCGAGCGCGCCTGGATCCGCCCGGCCAGGTCGACCATGGAGCTGACCGGCTCAGCGTCGACCGCCACGATGATGTCGCCAGGCTGCACCCCGGCCTGGTCGGCCGGACTGTCGGCCCGGACGTCGGCGACCACGGCGCCCTCCTCGACCGGCAGGCCGTAGAGCCGGGCGATGTCGGGGTCGACGGTCTGGCCGGCGACACCGAGCTCGGCGTGCTGGACGGAACCGGTCTCGAGCAGCTGGTCGGCGACCGCGCGCACGGTCTGCGCGGGGATCGCGAACCCGACGCCCTGGTTGCCGCCGCTGCGGCTGACGATCGCGGTGTTGACGCCGACCACCTCTCCGGAGGCGTCGACCAGTGCGCCGCCGGAGTTGCCGGGGTTGATCGCGGCATCGGTCTGGATCAGATCGACCAGCGGACCGCCCCCTCCCGCAGGCATGGTGCGGCCGAGCGCGCTGACGATGCCGGCGGTCACCGAGCCGTCGAGCCCGAACGGCGAACCGATCGCGACCACCTGGTCACCCACCTGTAGGTCGTCCTCGCCCTCCGCCCACTCGGCCACGGGCAGGTCATCGGCGTCGACGCGCAGCACGGCGATGTCGGAGCGTCGGTCGGCCCCGACCACCTCGGCCTGCTCGCGGCCACCGTCGGGCAGGGTGACCTGGACCTCGTTGGCGCCCTGTACGACGTGGGCGTTGGTCACCAGGACACCGTCGGCGGAGTACACCACCGCGGAGCCCGCGCCCTGGCCGGCTGGGGTGGTCGCATCGACCCGCGCCACGGCGGGGCCGACCTCCTGGGCGATCTCACGGACACCGGGGCTGGCCGACGACTCCGGGGACGGCGCTGCATCGCCGCCTTGCGGCTCCTCAGCCTGATCAGGCGCATCCGGCTCCTCCGCGGCGACATCCCCCGATGGCGAGGTCGGATCGGGATCGTCGCTGAGCAGTTCGGTCGGCACCACGACCGCTGCCGCCCCGACGGCGCCCGCCACCACCGCGGCGAGGATCGAGCGTCTCGAGCCGCCAGCCCGGGGCTGCTGCGCTGACCCGGGCGACGCCGGTGGCGGTGGTGGCGGGGTCAGCGTGTCGTGCCCGACGTCAGAGATCCGTTGGTCGGTCGCCATGAGAACCTCGTCGCCGATGTTGGATCAGCGCCCAACAGCCATCGGCCTGCTGATGGGCGCCGAGGTGGCCTCAACGGGCCACGGCGGTTGGGGCGCCTGCTCACACCAGGCGCCCCAACGCACTCACGTGATCAGCTGGTGCCAGCCGTGATCTCCTGCTGGTCACCGCTCTGGATGGAGATCGGAACCCGGCGCGGACGTGCCGACTCGAGGACGGGCACCTTCACGTAGAGCACACCGTCGCGGTAGGCCGCCTCGAGGTTGTCGATGTCGAGGCCCTCGCCGAGGAACACCTGCCGGCTGTAGGCGCCCTGCGGCCGCTCGTTGACCACGATCTCCTCGGCGTCGCTGTAGTTGAAGCTCCGCGTCGCGGTCACGGTCAGGGCGTTCTTCTCCACCGTCAGGTCGATGGAGTCAGGGTCGATGCCGGGCAGGTCGAAGGCGATGTGCAGGCTGTCCTCACTGCGGAAGGCGTCCATCGGCATCGCACGCGGGGTCCGCGTGTCGGCGAACAGCTGGGATGCCAGACGGTCGAAGTCACGGAAGGGATCCGAACGCAGCAGCATGTGTGCTCACCTCCTCTACCGACGTCGTACGGCAGTGCTGCTTGCTCGCATCACCACACACTTCGGTGGCGCTGGCCGAGGACGACCCCGACCGTCGCCGCCACCCAGCGGCAACGCAAGGACAATGTATCCTATTCCTGCCCAGACAGATTCTTTCTTATCTCGATGACCGCTTACCTGTACGTTCGTACAGGGCGCATCTGGATCAGCTCCTGTCGGCGGTGGCGTCCCGCTCGATCCGGCCCAGCTCGTCCTCCAGCGCCAGGATCCGCTCGATGCCCGAGGCGGGGATGCCCTCCTCGGCGAGCCGCATCGCACGCGTGAGCCGACGGATATCGCGCCGCGAATAGCGCCGATGGCCCGACGAGGACCGTCCCGGCGTCACGAGCCCCCGCTGGTCGTAGCCCCGGACCACCTGGGCGTCCACGCCCAGCAGCTCCGCGACGACCCCGACCGGGTGGATCGGCTCGTCCGGGTCGTCGAGCAGGTCCTCGAAGGCCTCGCGCACCTCGTGCCCGTCGTCGCTCATCGTCGCCCCTGCTCGTCACGCCTCAACCGGCACGGAACGGCGACGACCCGGCACCGTCGTCGCCATGCCAGCAATATACCTATCAATACCAGAACAATAAACCTGTTCCGCCGAGGTGGCGGCACCATCACGTGGTGCTGGTCGGATACCGGGCGCTGCGCTGCCATGCGGCCAGGGATACGGTGACGGCGTCACGGCTCGCCGAGGAGCAGCCACACCTGACACCCCGACGAGCGTGCCGAACGCCTCCTCCCGCGGCGGTTCACGGCACCTCCTCACCGCCGACCGACGCGGTATCAGGCCACTGCCGCCTGCTGTCCGATCGAGATCGTCAGGAGCTCCCGTGGAACTGCTCGATGTGGTCGCCAAGCGCATGTCGATCGCCGCTCCGATGCGCAACGCGGTCATCGACTTCTCCAAGATGACCGTCGCCGCGATCGCCGTGGTCAGTGACGAGACCGACGACGAGGGCCGGCCACTGATCGGCTACGGCTTCCACTCCAACGGCCGCTACGCGCCGATGGACGTCCTCGAGTCCCGGCTCGTCCCGCGGCTGCTCGCAGCGCCCGCCGAGCGGCTGCAGGACCCCGAAAGCGGCCTGCTCGACCCGGTCCGCGCCCAAGCGGTCGTCCTCACCGACGAGAAGCCAGGCGGGCACGGCGAGCGCGCCGTAGCAGCCGGCGCCCTGGACATGGCCCTCTGGGACCTGCGGGCCAAGCAGGAGGGACGGCCCCTGTGGGCCGTGATCGCCGACCGCCACGGACGCGAGCTCGCCGACCCCCCGGTGATCGACGTCTACGCCGCCGGCGGCTACTACGTCGAGGGGCAGGACCTCGCGGAGCTGCGCGACGAGATGTTGTCCTACCTCGACATGGGCTACACCCGTCTGAAGATGAAGATCGGCGGTGCATCGCTGGCCGAGGACTGCCGACGCATCGAGGCGGTCCTCGAGCTGGTCCCTGCCGGTACACAGCTCGCCGTCGACGCGAACGGGCGCTTCGACCTGCCCGTCGCGCTGGCGTACGCCGACGCCCTGGCGGACTACGGCCTGGCGTGGTTCGAGGAGCCCTGCGACCCGTTGGACTACCTGACCCTGGCGGCCGTCGCCGACCACTACCCCGGGCCGCTTGCCACCGGGGAGAACCTGTTCTCGGTCCACGACGTGACCAACCTGCTGCGCTACGGCGGGCTGCGTCCGAACCACGACGTGCTGCAGATGGACCCGTCGCTGGCCTACGGCTACGTCGAGTTCGAACGGATGCTCGAGGTCATGGCGAGGTTCGGGTGGGAGCCCGGTGCCTGCCACCCGCACGGAGGCCACCAGTTCAACCTTCACATCGCCGGTGGGGCCGGACTCAAGGGCATCGAGTCCTATCCGGGCATCTTCAAGCCCTTCGGGGGCTTCGGGGACGACGAGCCGGTGGCCGACAGCCGCGTCCGCGTCACCACCGCGCCGGGGATCGGCATGGAGCGCAAGTCTTCGCTGGAGCCGGTCCTCGCGGAGCTGTCCGCAGCGGTCGCGGAACGAAGCGGCGTCGGGCGTACGGAGTGAACGACCAGGGTTCGGGCGGGCTCCCGTGCTCGCGCCGTCGCTGGTCAGCGGTAGGTTCCTGCCCCACGCGAGCGTGGCGGAATCGGCAGACGCGCTGGGTTTAGGTCCCAGTGGGGTTTCACACCCTGTGGGGGTTCGAGTCCCCCCGCTCGCACCCCGCCAGTCATCCGCACCTGCCAGGCTGCGCTGCTAGGGCCGGGACCCTGCAGCCGTGAGATCCCCGAGCGTGGGACGTCTCACGGGCTGCCCACTGCGATCGGGGCAGCTCCACGCCACGCTGCTCGTGACACTGATGCGGACCCCGGCGACCAGAACTGCGTGCTGACGTGGGGACCCAACGCAACGGCCCTGGAGGGTCCGATGGACGAGCTACCTCAGACGGATGGACCGATCCGCGCACGTCCGGACCCGGAGCGGGAACGACTCGCTGACGAGATCGCCGACCGCCTGGACGCCCCGATGTCCGTCCTCGGCATCGCGTTCCTGCTGCTCGTGCTCACCGAGACCATCATCGAGCCACAGGGCGCCCTCGGCACCGTGTTCCAGATCGCATCCTGGATGATCGTGGCCGCATTCGCTGCGGAGTTCGCGCTGCGGTTCTACGTGGCACCGTCACGCGGTCGGTTCCTGCGTCGCAACTGGTGGCAGCTGATCTTCCTCGCGCTACCGTTCCTCCGGATCTTCCGTGCGCTGCGGGCGGTGCGGATCATCCGCCTCTTCCGCGCCAGCCGCATCCTGTCCTCGGCCCTGCGCGCAACGCGGACGGCAGGGCGACGCCTGCGGGGACGCGTCGCGTGGCTCGGTTCGGTGACGACGATCGCGATCCTCGCCGCCAGCCAGCTGCTCTACGAGCTCGGCGACGTCGACTCCTACCCCGACGCGCTGTACCGAGCAGCGATGGCGACGATCACCGGCCAGCCCACGAGCTTGGATGGGGTCGGGCGGCTCCTGGACGTCGTGCTCGGCAGCTTCTCGGTGGTCGTCTTCGCGACGCTCGCGGGGATCGTCGGTGCCTACCTGGTCGAGCACAGAGGTGAGCAGAGCCGTGCGCTCCAAGGTGGTCAGAGCCCGGAGGAGTGAGCCACCGGCGCTCGCAGCCCGCCGGTGTCCGTCGGAAGGACCATGCATCCAACCGAGCCCAAGCAGCCCACCCCTCGCACCAAGGGGCTGCGCCCTCAACCGCCGGCGATCGCCCCGACCAGCCGCAGGGGCTCATGGCCTTGGGCGACGACGTCGGGCAGCGGCACGTCGGGCGACGCGTCGGTGTAGTCCTCACCACCGGCGTAGATGCGGATCATCGCCCGTCGCTGACCACTGCCGCGATCGCGCACCGTGCCGGTCAACGGCGGGAAGCGGGCCTCCAGCGCGTCGATCGTCGAGCGCAGCGTGACCGGCGCTGCCACCTCAACGGTGGCCTCGCCGTTGATGCCCGCCAGGGTCCGCAGCTGATGAGGCATGACGATGCGGACCGCGGCTGGCGACGACGGGACTGGAGCGGGGTCAGGTGCAGAGCTCATGGCAGCGTCTGCACCTCGACCGAGAGGACCCGCGGCAGGTCACGGACGATCGGCGACCAGTGGTCCCCCTCGTCCGCGGAGGCGTAGACCTGCCCCCCGGTCGTGCCGATGTAGACCCCGCAGGGGTCCATCGCGTCGACCGCCATCGCGTCGCGGAGCACGTTGACGTAGCAGTTCGACTGCGGCAGCCCGTCGGTGAGCGCCTCCCAGTGATCGCCTCCGCTGCGTGAGCGGTAGACGCGGAGGCGACCGTCCGGCGGATAGTGCTGCTCGTCGCTGGTGATCGGAACGACGTAGACGGTCTCGGGATCGTGGGCGTGGACGTCGATGGTGAACCCGAAGTCGCTGGGCAGGTCACCGCTGATCTCGTACCACGTGCCGCCGCCGTCGTCGGAGCGCATCACGTCCCAGTGCTTCTGCATGAACACCACATCCGGTTGAGCAGGATGCCGGGCGAGCTTGTGGACGCAGTGGCCGACCTCGGCCTCCGGCTCGGGCATGAACTCCGAGCGCAGGCCCTGGTTGGATGGCCGCCAGGTCTCGCCACCGTCGTCGGTGGCCAGCACGCCAGCCGCTGAGATCGCCGTGAGCATCCGCTGCGGATCGTCCGGATGCGGCAGCAGGGTGTGCACGCACAGACCGCCGGCGCCCGGCATCCAGCTCGACGCCGAGGTGTGGGTGCGCAGACCCGGCAGCTCCGACCAGCTCCAGCCGCCATCGTCGCTGCGGAACAGCGCCGCGTCCTCGACCCCGGCATGGACGACGTCGGGGTCGTCGACCGACGGCAGCAGATGCCACACCCGCTGGAAGCGCCAGGGGATCGACGAGCCGTCGTAGAACAGATGGTCGCCGGGCTCGCCCTGGTAGGCGAAGTCGTTGCCCACCGGCTCCCAGGTCACGCCCCCGTCGTCGGAGCGCTGCACGATCTGACCGAACCACCCGTTGGACTGCGATGCGTACAGCCGGTCGGGGTCCGCCGGTGACCCGACGAGGTGGTAGACCTCCCACCCGCCGAAGTGCGGCCCGCTGACCTCCCACGAGCCCCGATCGTCGTCGCCGGTGATGACGAATCCACCCTTGGCGGTGCCCACCAGCACCCGTATCCCACTCATCGTCGTCGCTCCCTCACGTCCTCGTCGCCTCACGTGCCGAAGGCTCCTCGCTGACGCGAGGGCACAGCGGTCGCCATGACCGCGTGTCCGGACGCTCTCCTCCCGGCCCCCCGGCTCCGCCGGCCATCATGCCGCAAGCCGATCCGTTAGGGAAGACCCCTACGGACGAGGGGACCGGCTCGGCCCTAAGCGGTCGCGTCCTGGTCGAGCAGCGGTGCCAGGTGCTCGTCCAGGGCCTGCCCGAGCTCGGGGGTGCCCGCGTCCTTGAACTCGTAGGTCGCGCGCCGCACGGGGTGGCCCACGTCTAGGAGTCGGGAGAGGTCCATCGGCGTGCCGACCACGACCACGTCACAGTCGGCGGCCTGCAGCGTCTGCTCCAGCTCGCGGATCTGCTGCTCGCCATAGCCCATCGCGGGCAGCACGGGGCCGATGTCGGGGTAGGCCGCGTAGGTCTCGGCGATGCTGCCCACCGCGTACGGGCGCGGGTCGACCAGCCGCGCGCCAGCTTCCCGCGCCGCTGTGGTCCCGGCCCCGTACGGCATGCCGCCGTGGGTGATGGTCGGCCCGTCCTCGATCACCACGACGCGGACACCGCGCAGATCCGGTCCGGGACCGAGCGTCACCGGCGACGCGGCCCGGACGATGGTCGCCGACGGGTTGAGCCCACCGATGCTCGCTGCGACCTCGCTGACCTGATCGCTGCTCGCCGCATCGACCTTGTTGATCACCGCGATGTCAGCCATCCGTAGGTTGGTCTCACCAGGGTGGTAGCGACGCTCGTGTCCGGGGCGCAGCGGGTCGGTCACGGTGATCAGCACGTCCGGCTGCACGAAGGGCAGATCGTTGTTGCCGCCGTCCCAGATGATGACGTCAGCCTCCTGTTCCGCGGCCGCCAGGATGCGGGCGTAGTCCACGCCGGCGTAGACGACCATCCCCATCTCGACCGGCGTCTCGTACTCCTCACGCTCCTCGATGGTGGGATCCGACGCGTCGATGTCTTCCAGGCTCGCGAACCGCTGGACGGCCATGCGTTCGAGGTCGCCGTACGGCATGGGGTGACGGATCAGCACCGTCCGCAGACCTCGGTCGAGCAGCAGCCGTCCGACGTGACGGCTGGTCTGGCTCTTGCCGCAACCCGTGCGCACCGCACACACCCCCACCACCGGCCTGCTGCTGTGCAGCATCGAGGCCGCGGGCCCGATCAGGCGGAAGTCCGCGCCGGTCGCCAGCACGCGCGAGGCGACGTGCATCACCTCCTCGTGGGACAGGTCGGAGTAGGCGAAGACCGCCTCGGTGACCTCGTGGCGAGCGACCAGGTCCTCGAGCTCGGACTGCGGGTGGATGGGGATGCCCGCCGGGTGGTGAGGGCCGCTCAGCGACGGCGGATAGATCCGTCCGTCGATGCCCGGGATCTGGGTCGCGGTGAACGCCACCACCTCGGCGTCGGGGTCGTCGCGGTAGACGGTGTTGAACAGGTGGAAGTCGCGTCCGGCCGCTCCCATGATCACGGTGCGCTGGCCCATATCATCCCCCGCCTAAGCGCCGCGGTCGGCGCTGCTCGGCATCGACGTTCACGGTTGACTCGCCTCAGACCCCACTTCGATCCACCTGGAATGCAGCGAAACTCTGGGCGGTCGGCATCAGCTCGATCGTGTTGATGTTGACGTGCGCCGGCTGGGTGGCTGCCCAGTACACCGTCTCGGCGACGTCGTCGGCGGTCAGCGGCTGCATGCCGGCGTAGACGGCCTCTGCCTCCTCGCGGTCGCCGAGCCGCACGGCAGAGAACTCGGTCTCGGCCATCCCCGGCTCGATCGAGGTGACCCGAAGCCCCGTGCCGTGCAGATCGGCACGCAGGTTCAGGCTGAACTGGTGCACGAAGGCCTTGGTCGCGCCGTAGACGTTGCCACCCGGATAGGGGTAGGTGCCCGCGATCGAGCCGATGTTGATGATGTGGCCGTGGCCGCGTTCGACCATGTCGGGCAGCACGGCGCGGGTGCAGGCCACCAGCCCCTTGCAGTTGGTGTCGAGCATCTGCTCCCACTGATCGAGAGCGGCCTCCTGGGCGGGGGCCAGCCCCAGCGCGAGCCCCGCGTTGTTGACCAGCAGGTCGATCCGTGAGAACCGCTCGGGGAGGCTCTCCACCACCGAGAAGATCGCGTCGCGGTCACGCACGTCTAGCTCGACCGGGAGCACAGACTCGCCGAGCTCACCGGCGAGCTCCTCGAGCCGCTCGGAACGGCGCGCGGAGGCGACCACACGGTGGCCCTCGGCAACGAACCGCCGGGCGATCGCCTCGCCGAACCCGGAGCTCGCCCCGGTCACGAACACGGTCATCGGATCCTGGTTCACCACCGGGACCTCCACCTCGCTCGACCACGTTCACCGTCCGGTCAAGCCTAGGTCCCGCGGCGAGCTCCCTCCATATCGGTCACGGCAGGAGGTCGCTCAGCTCTCCGGGTTGCCCACGTGTTCGCCGCCAGGGCGTGCGGTGATCCCATGGAGGTGGCACGCGACGCGCCGACCGGCGACGTCCTGCTCCTCGGGCTCGGGGCCGTAGCCGAAGCGCACCACCACACCGCCGCCCTCGACCGCGACGTCGGTGACCGCGCTGTAGACCGGTGTCGGCAGCTGGGGCCCGTGCTCGCGCAACCAGGCGGTGAACCCCTTGGCGTCGGCCGACGGCAGACGGAGCTCGCCGCGTCCCACCTCGGCGTCGCCGAGCTGTCCGACGAGCCCGAGCTCGCGCTCGAAGGTGTCGGGGTCGACCTCGGTCCATCTGGCCTCGAGCGCGTCGACCAGGTCCCGTCCTTCCCAGCCACAGGACTCGAACGCGACCGGGCAGCGCGGGTGGAAGCGGCACCCAGCCGGCGGGGAGAGCGCATCGGGGATCTCACCCACCGGCAGCCGCTTGTCGCGCTCGCGCCGCCCCGGGTCCGGCAGCGGGATCGCATCGAGCAGGGCGCGGGTATAGGGGTGCTGGGGATCGTCGAAGAGGGTGTCGGCCTCACCCCACTCGGCGAACTGGCCGAGGTAGAGGATGCCGATGCGGTCGCAGAGGAAGCGGGCGGTCGCCAGGTCGTGGGTGATGAACATGTAGGTCAGGTCGAGGTCTTCCTTGAGCTCGAGCATCAGCTCGAGCACGCGAGCCCGCACGCTCATGTCCAGCGCGGCCACGGGCTCGTCGGCGACGACGAAGCGGGGGCCGGTGATCAGGGCACGGGCGATGACCACGCGCTGCTTCTGGCCGCCGGAGACGTCCTCGGGGTACTTGTCGAGGAAGGCCTCCGGCGGCGAGAGCCCGACCCGCTCGAGCATCTGCGAGACGCGCTCGCGGGCCTCGGCCCGGGAGCTGACCAGGCCGTGGATGCGCAGCGGGTGGGCCACGCCCTGCCCGATCGTCATCGCCGGGTTGAGCGAGGCGTTGGGGTCCTGGAAGATCAGCGCGAGCTCGCGCCGCAGCGGCCGCATCTGACGCTCCGAGAGCGGAGCGAGATCGCGACCGTCGAAGCGGATCGATCCCGAGGTGGGGTCGATCAGCTTGAGCACCGTGCGCCCGAGGGTGGTCTTGCCCGAGCCGGACTCGCCCACCAGGCCGAACACCTCGCCACGGCCGATGTCGAACGACACCCGGTCGACCGCCTTGACCAGGCCGCCACCACCGCCCGAGAACAGCCCCTGGCGCACCGGGAAGTGGGTGCTGAGCTCCTCGACCTCGAGTAGAGGTCCAGGCGTCGAGCCAGGTGCTTGGCTCACCGCGTCCTCCTGTCCGTCGGGGGTCGCTCCGGGCATCGGCGGATGTGTGCTCATGGACGTCCCGAGGGCCGCGGAGCATCGGCAGGGACCGGGGCGCCGGCGCCTTCGTAGAGGTAGCAGGCGACGTGCTGCCCCGGGTTGGGCTCGGCCAGATCCGGGACACCATCGGTGCAGTGCGGCATCACGTAGGGGCAGCGGGGAGCGAACCGACAGCCGGGCGGCGGCTCGACCAGGTCGGGCGGGTAACCCTCGATGGAGCGCAGCTCGGTGGTGTCCAGCGAGATCGTCGAGGCGAGCAGGCCCCGGGTGTAGGGATGCCGTGGATCGTTGAACACCTGCTCGACGCTGCCTTCCTCGACGATCTTGCCCGCGTACATCACCGCGACCCGGTCACAGGTCTCGGCCACGATGCCGAGGTTGTGGGTGATCAACAGCAGGCCGACGCTGGCGTCGGCCCGCAACCGATCGAGGATGTCGAGGATCTGGGCCTCGACGATCACATCCAGCGAGGTGGTGGGCTCGTCGGCGACGATCAGGCGCGGCTGAAGCACGATGCCAAGCGCCAGCATGATGCGCTGACGCATCCCGCCGGAGAACTCGTGGGGGTGGTCGTCGACGCGGGTCGGTGGGATGCCCATCTGCGCCAGGGCCTGACGGGCCATCAGCCGAGCCTCGCTGCGTGACGTACGTGGACGGTGGGCCCGGATCGCCTCGAGGAAGTGGTCACTGACCCGCATGAGCGGATCGAGTCGGGTCATCGGCTCCTGGAACACCACCGCGATGTCGTCACCGCGCATGCGACGCAGCTCAGCATCGGAGGCCTGGACGACGTCGATCGTGTCGGTATCGCGCGTGAGCTGGACCGACCCACGCACCGCGCCGCCCGGTGGCAGCAGCCGCATCAGGGCACGTCCGAGCGATGACTTGCCGGAACCGGACTCGCCGACCAGCCCGACGCTCTGCCCCGGGTAGATATCGAGATCGGTCCCGTCGACGGCCCACAACGGGCCCCGGGAGGTGCGGTAGGCCACCCGCAGACCACGGATCGAGACGACCGGATCGAGCTGCGGGCTGCTGGGGACAGCGCTCATGGTGGCGGCTCCTCGGATCCGACCTCGCCGGTGCCGGGCGGCCCGTGGTCGGTGCCGTCTGCGGCGGGCTCGGAGCTGGGCTCGGGGCCCCCCTCCTCCGCACCGATGCGCGCACCGGACATCCCACGTGCCCGCAACAGCGGGTTGATGACGTCGTTGAGGCCCTCGCCGACCAGGGTCAGGCCGGTCACCAGGAGGATGATGGCCACGCCGGGCCAGAAGGCGGTCCACCAGATCCCGGCGGAGACGTCGCTGACCGCCTGGGAGATGTCGTAGCCCCACTCCGGGGTCGGTGGTTGCACCCCGTAGCCGAGGAAGCCGAGCGACGCGAGCGTCAGGATCGCGTCCGCGGCGTTGAGGGTGAGGATCACCGGCACGCTCTGGACCACGTTGAAGAACACGTAGCGGCCGAGGATCGTGCGCTGCGGCGCGCCGAGCGATCGTGCCGCCTCGACGAAGGGCTCCTGCTTGACCGAGAGGGTGTGGTTGCGCACGACCCGGAAGTACTGGGGGATGTAGACCAGGCCAACGGCTGCAGCCGCCGAGGCGATGCCTCGCTCGAGGTAGGCCGAGAGCACGAACGAGATGAGGATGGCCAGCACCAGCGTCGGGAAGGCGTAGACGGCGTCCATCACCATCACCATCACCCGGTCGATCGGGCCACCGCGGTATCCGCTG
>JBKGZF010000007.1:0-17793 GCA_046545715.1 Nitriliruptoraceae bacterium
TCTCGTGGTCACCGTTCGTGGGGATGTTCATCGCCCGGGTGTCCAAGGGCCGCACCGTGCGCGACATCATCCTCAGCGTGGTGCTGTTCCCCTCCCTGCTGTCGTTCTTGTGGATGTCGGTGTTCGGCGGGACCGCCCTCAACCTGCAGCTCGAGGGCATCCGCGACGTCGCCAGCGCCGTCAACGAGGACGTGGCCACCGCGCTGTTCGACATGCTCCAGGCATACCCGCTGGCACAGGTGACCTCGCTGGTGGGCGTGATCCTGGTGATCTCGTTCTTCGTCACCTCGAAGGATTCCGGCTCGCTGGTGGTCGACCACCTCACCTCGGGCGGCAAGCTGAACTCGCCGAAGGCCCAGCGGGTGTTCTGGGCGGTCATGGAGGGGGTGCTCGCAGCGGTGCTGCTCATCGGTGGCGGGCTCTCCGCGCTGCAGACCGCCGCGGTCGCCACCGGCCTGCCCTTCGCGGTGGTCCTGCTGGTGCTGGTGTGGAGCTTGCACCGGGCCTTCCACGAGGAGCTCGATCTCCTCGAGGCGCACTACGACGCGGAGCTCTTCCGCAGCCGCCACGGCAGCCTGCTCGACCACGTCGAGCGTGAGTCGGGCAAGCGGGACAGCAGCGCGCACGCCGAGGAAGGCGGGACCACGCCCGAAGCGCAGGCACCGCGACCAGAGGAGGGTGCATGAGCGCCGCGGTGCGACGACAGCTGGGAGGACCGATGATGCACCGGCTCGTATCCCGACGAACCGCCGTCCTTGCCCTCGCTGCGCTGCTGGTCACCGCGTGCGGCGACGCTGCGAGCGACGGCACCGCCGGCGGGGGGCCGGGTGGCGGCGTCGAGGCCGGCGCCGAGATCCGCATGGCACGCGCCACCTGGGACACCGGCTTCATGCAGGCCGCGATCTACCAGCAGCTGCTCGACGAGCTCGGCTACGAGGTCACCGATCCTGCCGAGGAGACCCGTGAGCCCGAGACCTTCTACCCGGCGCTCGCCCGCGGTGACCTGCACCTGTGGGCCAACGGCTGGTTCCCGCTGCACGAGCCGTTCCTCGACACCGAGCTGGTCACCGGTCAGCGGGTCTCCGAGCCGATCGAGCCGGTCGGCAACCAGGTGCCGGCGGGGGCGGTCCAGGGCTACCTCGTGGACGCGGCCACGGCCGAGGAGCTCGACATCACCTCGATGGACGACTTCACCCGCGACGAGGTGGTCGAGGCCTTCGACCAGGACGGTGACGGCAAGGCCGACCTCTACGGCTGCAACGAGGGCTGGGGCTGCAACCTCGCGATCGAGGACCACCTGGCTGAGCTGGAGTGGGGGGACTCGGTCGAACAGGTCGTCGGCGACTACGGCGAGCTGATGGCCGAGGCCGAGCAGCGCGTGGCCGACGGCGAGCCGACGCTCTACTACACCTGGACCCCCAACTGGACGGTCGACGTGCTGGTCCCGGGCGAGGACGTGGTGTGGGTCGAGTCCGACCCGCTACCGGACGAGGACGACCCCACCGAGGTGGAGGGCCTCGAGGGATGTGCGGGCGACGATCCGTGCGAGCTCGGCTGGGTGGTCAACGACATCCGGGCGGTGGCCAACTCAGAGCTGCTCGATGAGCACCCGCCGGTGCGCCGGCTGCTCGAGCAGGTGGAGATCCCCCTCGACGACATCGCCGAGCAGAACGCGCGGATGAACGCCGCCGAGGAGTACACCGAGCAGGACATCCAGGCCGACGCGGAGGACTGGATCGAGGCCAACCGTGAGCTGGTCGACGAGTGGCTCACGACGGCCCGCGACGGCTGAGCGAAGCCGCTCACACGGCCCGGTCGCCTGGCGCGATCGGGTCGTGTCTCAGCCCCCCGGTGGCCGCTCGAGCAGCCACCGCTCGAACGCGGGGTTGCACAGCACCGATGGCGAGCGCTGCTGGCGCAGCAGCTCGATCGCCGACCCCGGGTCCATGCCCTCCAGCACCAGCGCGAGCCCGGCGACCAACGACGAGCGGTTGAGACCGGCCTGGCAGTGCACGAGCGTCTTGCCCTGGGAACGGAAGCGGTTGACCAGCCGGGCCAGGTCGTAGAGCTGTTCGCCGTCGTCCAGTGCATCGGCGGCGTCGTACATCTCCACCTCGACGCGCTCGGTGTCGGGGCCGAGCTCGTAACGCTCCCACTGGTAGAGCGAGACCACGTAGCCGAAGTCGTGCGGCAGGACGACGCCGTCACGGCACCCGCCGGTCCACAGGTTGCCGGTGATGTGGGAGACCAGCGGCACCGAGAACGCATCGTCGCCGTGGAAGGTGAAGCCCTCGATGCGATGCGACTCGAGGTCAGCCCGCATGTCGGCGAGTCCCATCACGCTCCTTGCCTCGAATGAGCGCCGCGGCCGACGGTCTGCGACCAGACTACGGGTGCACGACCCGGTCCGCGAGCGCACGGGATGGACCCTGCGCGCCCGCGGTCACGCCAGCGACACGGTCGGGTCAGTCGTTCGAGGTCAGCTCGGCTCGCATGTGCAGCACATCTGCGAGCAGCGCAGCGAAGCGCGACCGGGTCACCGGCTGATCCGCAGCGAACTCACCTGCGCTCACGATGCCTATGTCCGCCAGAGCCGCGACCGCCGGGGCATGGACGCCGTTGCCGCCACCGTCCTCGCCTGGGGGTTCAGCGACCTCGAACCCACCCACGGCGGCCAGCAGGGTCGCCGCCTGACCACCGGTCAGCCCCTGGGAGGGACGGAAGCTCCCGTCGGCGAAGCCTTGGACGAACCCCTCGTCGTGCAGCACCTCGATGCCAGCGCGGTGGATCGTGCCGACCACGTCCGAGTAGCTGCTACTCGAGGGAGCAGCGGCGTCGAGACCCAGCCCGGCCGCGATCATGGACGCAGCCTGCCCTCGGGTCGCCACCGCACCGGGCGTGAAGCTGCCACCCTCGGTGCCGACGACGATCCCCCGGGTACTGAGACAGCCCACTGCGGCGCTGTATGGATCGGCAGGGTCGAGGTCGTCGAAGGGCGGAGGATCGGGTTGGACCCACACGCCTACCGAGATCGCGATCGTCCGAGCTCGAGCATCCTGACCGACGACCTGGACGGTGTGGACGCACGATCCCACGCCACGCGGCAGTGGTGCGTCGACGCTGGCGAGCTCGCCGTGCTCGTCGCTGTCGACCTCGAGGAGCAGCTCGGGTCGGGACAGCAGCCAGACACGCACCGGCGTGTGGGGCGCGAGCCCCGATGTCCGCAGACCCAGCGTCCCCTCGCCGGACAGGACCAGGGCGGTGTCAGAGCGCGCATCCGACCCGGGCACTCGCCCACGCTGTGGTGCTGGGGCATCGAGTTCGAGACTGACCCCCTCCGCCACGATGGTGATGCCGCGAGCGCTCGCGGTCATCCCCGCGGTGGCAGGTGCTCCATCGACCGAGGCCTGCGCGAGCCCTGCCAACGGAGCGGGGAACCGGTCCGTGGTGCCGGGTTGAGGCACCGGCTCAGCCCGATCCGGGGCTGGCGGCGGCGAGGGCACGACCGGTTTGCTCGGTGGTACCTCCTGGAAGGCGATCTGCATCGAGGCGACCGTCACCGAGCCGATGGCGGCCGTGATCCCGACGCCGTCCTGGTCCTCCTCGGTACCGGTGACGGTGAACACCGCCTCGCCATCATCGTCAGTGATGACCGTGTCGTCCTCGATCTCGACGCCTGACGCGGGATCCGCGTGCAGGCTCACCTCCGTCTCTGCTACCGCCTCACCATCGATGTCGACCAGGGTGACGGTGACGGAGGTCGCAGCGCCGACGTCGGCGGTCGCCGCAGCATCCATCTCGGCGAGCACGACACCGTCGGCCGGGTAGCGCACGATCACGGTGCCCGAGCCACCATCCTGCGGCACGGCGTCATCACAGTCGGTCTCGAAGGTGTGCCCCTCGACCGCGGTTCGGGTATCGCCTCCGCCGCCACCGCCGCCGGAGCCGTCCCAGCCCGCTGTCGCACCGCAGGGGTTGCCACCCGTCCCACCACCGCCGTAGCCCTGACCACCCGTCCCGACGCTGCTACTGCCGTCCTCAAGGATGGCGAGGACCTGGCCTCCGCCGCCCCCGCCGTAGGCAGCCTTTCCATCGAAGGGTGTCCCGATCCCGTCGCCACCGTTGCCGGCAGCCACCTCGGTGCCGTCTCCACCGTGGACGCCGTCACTGCCCGGCTGGCTCGTACCGCCGCCACCGCCGGCCGGCCAGGGCGCATCGCTGCTGCCGCCGTTGCCGCCGCCGGAGGTGCCCTGACCCGAGGTCCCCACACCGCCGAGGGTCGTGAACGACCCCGAGTGCCCGCCGCCACCGCCGTTGCCGCCGGACGCTCCGTAGCGCGAGTTGCCGTCGTTGCCGCCGTGCCCGCCGCCTTCCGCCAGTAGCTTCCCCAACCGCGAGGCTCCCCCGGACTGGACACCCGACACCTCGACTGCCGAGCCGCTGGTGGGTGCCTGGCCGCCGGCACCGACCGTCACGGGCAGCTCCACACCGGGACTGGCCGGCAGGGTGCCGGTGAGCACCCCGCCGCCACCACCGCCACCGCCGCGCGCCCCGCTGGCGCCGCCACCGCCGACCACCAGGTACTCGACGTCGTAGTCGATCGCCTCACCGTCCACCACGCGCAGCGGCGCCACGAACGAGCTGTCACCGACCTGCGTATAGCGGTGCAGGACCAGGCGCTCGTCTTCGGCCCAACTCCAGGCTGTGGCATCGCCCTGGTGCACCCCAGCCGGCGGCGGGTCGTGCCTGGCCGCGCTCGGGGCGTGGGGTGGGGCAGCAGCGAGCACCAGGGCGGCGAGCACCAGCCCGAGCACGAACGGCCGACCACGGGAAGACATGCCAGGAACATCGACGGCGGTGTGACCGCCGGCGTAGGGCCGAAGGACACCGATGATCGCCCGGTTGCTCGATCGACCAGGTGGCGCGAGCGAGACATGCGAGGATGAGCGTACGAACCGACCCATCCGGTGCCTGCGGTGTTCCCGAAGGCAGCCGCATAGACTCATTGGTACCTGACGTCCAGCTGAGGAGCCGACATGGCCAGGAAGAGCACGTTGTCGAAGAGGATCTCGAAGCTGGAGAAGCGGGCGGAGAAGGTCGCCAAGAAGGCGCAGAAGAAGGGCGGCAAGCTGCAGTCAGCGGCCTCCGAGCAGGTCGAGGAGCTGAACGAGCAGGCCGCGAAGCTGCGCGACAAGGCCCAGAAGAAGGGCAAGGAGGTCGGCGCTGCCGCCTCCGACCAGCTCGAGGAGCTGGCCAAGGACGAGGGGGCCCGCAAGAAGGGCCTGATCGCGCTCGTCGTCGCAGCGGGCGCCGCGACCGCAGCGTTCGTCGTCAAGAAGGTCCGCCGCTAGCCGTATGCCCGGGTGGTACGACGCGCTGGGGGGCCTGTTCTTCGTCGTCGGGGTCGTGCTGCTGGCCGTGGGGTTCATCGGCACCAACGTGCGGCTGCGCTACCTCGGCATGCTCGGGATCGGACTGGCACTGGCCATGGGCTTCGTCGACTACGTCCTGACCGTGTGATCCGTGACCGCGGCATATCGCGTCCCCGAAGGACGTCACGCACACCTACCTGGGCCCCTCCCGTCCCCGCCCGATCGATGGTCGCTGGCTGCGACCGTCGAGGATGTGCCGCGCATCCGCGCGTTCGTCGGTGAGGCCGCTGAGCGACGGGGCGCCTCGGCCGAAGCCACCTTCCGGCTGTCGCTGGTCGTCGACGAGCTGTGCACCAACGTCATCGTCCATGGCTACGACGGGGGACCGGGACCGCTGGAGCTGAGCGTGCACCTCGAGGGTGAGGCCCTCGCCGTGACGATCCGCGACGAGGCGCCGATGTTCGATCCCACCACCGTGCAGCTGCCCGCCGTCGCTCCGTGCACCGGAGTCGGCACACCCGGCGGCCGGGGGCTCATGATCGTCGACCAGCTCGTCGACCGACTCGAGCACGGCGATCGCGGCGAGCACGGCCTGGGCAACCTGCTCGTCGCCACGACCGTCGAGCGATGGAGCGACTGACCTGCGCACGGTGCGGAGGTCTACGGGTCGGTCCGAGCGTGGCTTCGAGGCTCGCAGGCACGGATGGAGCGATCCGCCCGCGTGACTCGGACCGAACCCACCTCGGCCCACCCCACATCCCAGCGGGCGGTCCGGACGGCCGAGGAGCCCCCGATGTCCGACACGCTCCACCTCGTCATCGGTGCGACCGGCGCGACCGGATCCGCCACGGTCGCACGCCTGCGCGCCGCCGACGCTCGAGTCGTGCTCGCGGGTCGCGACGGTGATGAGCTCGCCCACCTCGCCGAGGAGACCGATGCCGAGGACGCCCACAAGGTGGACGCCCGGGATCTGACGCAGATGGGCGAGCTCATCGCCGGCGTCGTCGAGACCTACGGGCGACTCGACGGCGTCGCCAACCTGGTGGGTTCCGTCCTGCTCAAGCCCGCGCACCTGACCACCTCCGACGAGTGGGCGGAGACGATCGCGGTCAACCTCACCTCGGCGTTCGCGGTGGTGAGGACCGCAGCACCGCTGATGGCCAAGGCAGGTGGTGGCTCGATCGTGCTGGCCGCATCCGCTGCCGCACAGACCGGCATCGCCAACCACGAGGCCATCGCAGCTGCCAAGGGTGGGGTGATCGGGCTCACCCGCTCGGCGGCGGCCACCTACGGCGCCCGCGGGGTGCGCGTCAACGCGGTCGCCCCAGGGCTGGTCGATGCCAAGATGACGGCCGAACTGGTCGGCAACCAAGCCCAAGCCGAGGCCAGCCGCGCCATGCACGTGCTGGGTCGGCTGGGGACCGGCGCCGACGTCGCCGCCGCGGTCACCTGGCTCCTCGATCCGGCGACCTCCTGGGTCACCGGACAGATCGTCGGCGTCGACGGCGGGCTGGCTCATGTGCGTACCCGTCCCCGGAGATGAACCGGTCAGCCGCCCGGTGATGTCCATGCGGTGGCGTGACGTGAGCTACCTGCATTGGGATGTCGAGCCCGACAACGTCGCGGGGCGCCTTCCCGAGGGCCTCGAGCCCGATCTGTTGGCGGGACGCGCCTACGTGGGACTGGTCCCCTTCGTCATGGATGGCATCCGGATCGGCGCGGGGGGCCCGCGACTGCCGGCGAGCCGGTTCCCCGAGACGAACGTGCGGACCTACGTCGTCGGCCCGGACGGGGGCCGCGGGGTCTACTTCCACTCCTTGGACATCGATCGACTGGCCCCGGCGTTCGTTGCCCGCACGACCTACCGACTGCCCTACTGCTACTCCGAGATGAGCGTGACCGCCAACGACCACCAGATCGCCTACGCGGCGCGGCGTCGTTGGCCCGGACCGCGAGGTGCCATCTCACGGGTCACGCTTGAGGTCGGCGAGCGACTCGCTGGCCCTGAGCGTTCCGTCCTCGATGAGTTCGTCTCAGCCCGTTTCGCTCTCTACGAGTCGACACCACGCGGTGGCCTGCTCCGAGCCGACATCTCGCACGAACCGTGGCCGCTCCGCAAGGCGGGTCTGGTCTCACTGGACGACGAGCTCGTCGCGGCCGCTGGCTATCGACTCGACGGGCGTGCGCCCTCGCACGTGGTCCACGGCGGGTGTGTCGATGTGCAGGTCAGCCGTCCTCGACGGCTCACCTGACCACCAGCTCGGGCGTGGCTCGTCGCTCGAGTCGTCCGGGCAGGCCGCCGGCTACGAACGCGGTCAGAACCCGAGAGAAGGGGTGGTTGATGTCGACGGCCGAACCGGCCATGCAGGCCAGGCAGCGAGAGCGACGGCGGATCGCCGGCAAGCTGTTCTTCCTCATCGCTGGAACCGTGTCGTTCTTCCTCTCGGTCGGACTGTGGTTCCTCGCCGAGGATCGGCAGACGGCCATCTTCGTCGGGCTGTGGGTGCCGTCGCTGTTCTCGCTGGGGACGCTCGTCGCGTCGCCGGAGCGCGTGCGATGACCGACCTGGCGCTGTTCGCCATCGGCACGATCGTGTTCTTCCTCGGTGCAACAGGACTGGTGCTCTACGGCCTCGACACCTTCCAGGCGTGGAGTGCGGCCGGCACCTCGGACGACGAGGACCGCTACATCCGCGACGAGACGGTCGGCCAAGCCCTCACCGATCCGACCAGAGACTCCCACTGACCCTCGCGGAACCCGGCGAGCCGCTCACCCGCCGGATACTGCCTCGGCGATGAAACCCTCGAGCCGCTCGACGAGATCACGGGCACCGATGAAGACCGGCGTGCGCTGGTGGATGTCGCTGGGCACGATCTCCAACAGCGAGCGCGAGCCGTCGGAGCCGTATCCACCGGCCTGTTCGGCGAGGAAGGCCAGCGGCGCCGCCTCGTAGAGCAGCCGCAGCTTGCCCGCGGGCTGCTCGTCGGTGCCCGGATAGCCGAAGATGCCGCCATGGAGCAGGTTGCGGTGGAAGTCAGCCACCGCAGAGCCGATGTAGCGCTGCGACAGCGTCGGGGTGTCATCTTGGTTCGCCCAATCCACGAACCGTTCGACCCCTTGCACCCAGTGGCTGGAAGCAGCCAGGTTGAAGCTGTAGTAGCTCGGCGTCGCCGGGAAGCGCAGCTCCGACCACGTGAGCAGGAACTCGCCGACCTCCGGGTCCAAGGTGAAGGCGTGCACGCCGTCGCCTGCGCTGTAGACCAGCATGGTCGAGGTCGAGTACATCAGGTAGCCGGCCGCCACCAGCTCCGTGCCAGCGCGCAGCCAATCCTCAGGGCCCGGCTCCGCGGTGATCGAGCGGCGTCGGAACACACCGAAGATCGTGCCGATGCTGACGTTCGCGTCGATGTTGGATGAACCATCCAATGGGTCACACGTCACCACGTAGGCCCCGTCACCGTCGAACAGCGTGACGTCCGGCTGCTCCTCGGATACGAGCGCACGGACCCGACCGCCCTGGGAGAGCAGGCCGATGAGCGCCTCATCGGCGTACACATCGAGGGTCTGCTGTTCCTCGCCCTGCACGTTGGTGACACCGGAGCGTCCCAGCAGGTCGGTCAACCCTGCCCGGCGTGTCCTGCTCGCGATCAGCTTGCCCGCCAGGGCCAGGTCGTAGAGCAGCGAGGTGAGCTCACCGGTCGCGTGCTCGGGCTGACGCGCGGCGAGGAACCGTTCGATCGTGACGAGGCCGCCGGGCGCTACGCCGTGGACCGCCGGTGCGGGAGGATCCGGATCGACTGCACTCATCGGGCGATCCACTTCCTTGCGGCCGTCGCGAGCGAGTCGGGCAACCCGACAGACGCCGGGCGTCATCACGGCCGTAGTTCTGATCCTAGGTGCGCATCGCCCCCCCCCGGTAGCGATCGAGACGACCACGACTGCGGACACATTGCACCCTGGTCAACTAGTGCACATCGCACCGGTGCCAACGGACGCTGTGAGCCACCGTGCAATCCGCTTCAGGCCGATCTCGTCCGACAGGGGCAGAGGCGAACGGTCAACGAACGCCGGTCCAGCCCGACGGCGACCGTGCCTCACACCCCGAGAAGCAGACGAACCTAGGAGTTGCACCATGCGAAGGATCCTGACCCTGCTGTCCACCCTGCTGCTCGCCCTCGCCCTCGCCGCCGGCCCCGCCGTCGCGTTCGAGCCGCCGGGCGACGGAGCGCAGGACAACTTCGACTGCGTGGAGAACAAAGATGGGGAGATCGACCCGCTCTCACCGGTTCGGGGCCACCCGGGCGCTGCCGGTCTGTACGAGAACGGCGCGCACGAGAGGGCGGTCGAGAACTCCGACGGGAACTCGACGACGGCCTGGAAGCCTGCTAACGACCCTGACAACCCGGTCGACAACCGCTGCGAGTAGTTGACGGAAGCTCGCCTGCGCCCGGCTCACCGCGATGGTGATCAGTCGTCGCCGTGGTCGTCCCTGCGGTGCCCGAGCTGTGGTATCGCAACGCGATCCGACTGAGTGATCTCGCGGATGGGCCGGGCCGGTGAGCCCGCAGCCACGACGCCGGACGGCAGGCTGCGGGTGACGACGGAACCGGCACCGACGACCGTGTCGTCTCCGACGGTCACCCCCGGCAGGACGATGACACCACCACCGAGCCACACGTTGTCGCCGATGACGATCGGCTCCCCGGACTCCCAACCGGCTCGCCGTGCCACGGGGTCGATGGGGTGCGTGGCCGTGAGCAGCTGCACCCGCGTGGCGAGCTGGCAGTCGGCACCGATCTCGACCTCGACCACATCGAGGATGACGCAGTCGTAGTTGATGAAGGTTCTCGCGCCGATGCTGATGGTGAACCCGTAGTCACACCGCAAGGTGGGCTTGATCACCACGCCGTCGCCCATGGACCCGAGCAGCTGCTGCAGCAGCTCGGTGCGCAGTGCTCTCTGCTCGTGCGAGGTGGCGTTGAAGCGCTCGAGCAGACCCTGCGCCCGGGCGTGCGCGGCAGCCAGCTCGGGATCGCCTGCGATGTAGAGCTCACCGCCCAGCATCCGCTCCATCATCGACATAGCCAGGCTTCCTCGCCCACGACGGTCAGGGTCGACACAGCAGGATAGGTGCCGACCGCGTGCCCCCGACCGTCGGCGGCGGCTCCAGAACCGCGCACGATGCCGGCTCGTCTGCCTATCCTGCGCCGTCGACAGGGGACCATCACCGCCGCATCGAGGGGGGAGGGACGGCGATGACGCAGGAGGTCGGACGTATGCGCACCAACCATCGATACGTGCTCGCGCTCTGGTTGGTCGCGATGTTGGGTCTCGTTGTAGCAGCGTGCGGCGAGGACGGTGGCACGCAGCCTGAGGCCGACACCGATGACGCGGCGGAGGCCGACACCGAGGACGCGGCGCAGGCCGATGCCGATGCCGACGACGAGGACGGTGGCGACGACGCGGCCGATCAGGAGGCGGAGGAGGCGTCCGAGGAGGACGCGCAGGAGGGCTCCGACGGCGTGGACACCGACGTGCTCCGCGAGCGGATCGAGGCCGCCGAGGACATCACGGTGTCGATCCGCTACGAGATGGAGCAGGAGTACGAGCTCGACGAGGATCTCGAGGGGTTCGAGGAGGAGGAGCCGGTCGAGATGCTCCTCGCCCAGGACCCGCCCAACTTCGTCACGGCCATGTACCTCGAGGACGGCACTGAGCAGATGCGCCTGATCCAGGACGGTGAGAGCACGACGATCTGCGAGCAGTACGAGGGCGCATGGGACTGCATGCGCATGGACCAGGACATGTCCATGGCGCGTCTCGGGCTCGGAGCCTTCGCGCTGCTCCAGGAGGAGCGTGACGAGCTCGGTGGGTTCCTCGGCGCCGGCACCAGCGGCGAGGTCGCGGGACGCTCGGCGGTGTGCGCTGATCTCGCCGACCTCGATGCGGACGACCTCGGCGTCGAGGAGGACGAGCTCGCCGAGGGGTCGTTCTGCATCGATGAGGAGCTCGGGGTCCTGCTCAGCAGCGAGTGGGAGTTCCCTGACGGCTACGGCCGGATGGAGGCCCTGGAGGTCAGCGAGGACGTCGATGCCACGCTCTTCGATCCACCGGCTGAGCCGGAGGACATGGGCGACTTCAGCGAGGGATTCGGCGACGGCTCGGACGACCTCGCGCCCGAGGATCTCGAGGAGCTCGGCGAGGACATCCTCGAGGACCTGGACGCAGAGGACCTAGAGGAGCTCGAGGACCTCGAGGGGATCGAGGACCTGGAGGACCTCGAGGAGCTGGAGGACGTCCTCGGCGACTAGCCGCGACCTTGCGGGCCTAGGCACGCACTCCATGGATCGTGTTGGGGCATGCGTACGGGTAGCGATACGGGTGCGACTTCAACGGTCGAGCGCGGCCGCATGGACCGCCTTGGTACGGCTCTGGACGCCGAGCCGGACGAGCCGCACGACGAGCACCGCCGGGCAGCGTCGCGGCATACTTGGCTCGCGGACCGTGCCAGCGGCCATGGTTTCGTGGTGACGATCCGTGCCCGGCCTGGTCAGCGCGGCGTCCGTAGCCCATTCGGGTGAACGTTTGGAACCGGTCGGCTTGTCCGTGCCTCCCTCAGGTCACCTCGTCGAGGAAGTCGGCGGACCCACGGTGCTCACCGCAGGTCCGGTGGCCTCCTCGCATCGCCCTTGCGGTAGTCGCAGACGCCGTCCGGGAAGATCTCCTCCAGGGTCGCGAGCTCGTCCGCGTCGGGCTCCCAGTCGCCGTAGACGCCCTGGGCGACCGCGGCCGAGACCGGCTGCAGCTCGCACTTGAACACGTCGCCGGTGATCGGCCCGCCGGCCTTGACCCGCGACTGCGAGTAGATCGGGAACTCCTCTGCGCAGGCACCTTCGGGGCCGTCGTCCAGGATGCCGTCCCAGACACCCTCGCCGGCGGCGATCGGCTCACCGTCGGCGTCGAAGCAGCGGTCCACCGCACCGTCGGGACGGTTGCCGGCCACGCCCTGCTGCGGCTGTTCAGCGATGTTGGCCATCCACTCGTCCATGACGTGCAACGCCTGGCTGACCTGCGGCGGGGGCTCGAGCTCCGGGCCTTGTGTGAACCAGATCACCTGGTTCGACGCGTCACCGTCGTGATCGAGCATGCGCTGGCGGGCCGCGAACGACTGGTGGGCGTTGTGCATGTCCAGCTCGCGTTCCAGGTAGGGGCGCCAGTCGATGATCGGGATGTCGATGTCACCGCGGAAGACCAGCCCTGAGCGGTAGGCCGCCTCGATGGCCCCCGGGTCGGCGGTGGCACGGGGTGCCGGGGCGTCGTCGGTGGCCAGGTTCATGTTGCGCTCACTCCACGGATCGAACTCATCCGGGTCGGCGCACAGCGCTGTTAGGTACGGGCAGCCCTCCTGGACCATCTCCGGCTCGTTCTTCCACGAGCCGACCTCCCAGTTGAGGTCGAGGAACTGCTCGGGGGTGATGTCCCCGTCACGCAGCGCCTCTAGCCCGTACTGGACCCCGACGTTGTCCCAGGTGCGGTTGGCGAACCCGTCGGGGTTCTCGCCGTAGATGTTGATCGCGTCGCCGAAGTGGGTCCACTCCACCGCCGTCTGGTCGACGCCCGGCGCCTCACCGAAGTGGGGGTTGAGCGCCAGCGCCGACAGGCCGGTCCAGGCGTTGCGGCACTCGGTAGCACCGTCTTCGGGCATCCATGTCATCAGTCCGGCGAGCTCGTTGGTGACACCGGTATCCACGGCGTTGAGTCCCTGCAGCAGCGAGCGGTTGGACCACTGGGCCCACTGTGCAGCATCATCTGCCCCGGAGATCACCCGCTGGTCCATCCAGCGCGCGAGCAGCTCACAGTCTCCCACGTGGGTGGTCTGGGTGACCATGTCCGGGTAGCTCTGCACCGGGATGGCCGCATCGATCAAGCCTGGGTGGTTCTGCCCGTAGACGTACTGTTGGATCGCCCCGCCCGAGACGCCCAGGCCGACGGTGTAGCGCGGGTCGTCGTATGCGGTCACGAACCGGTCCTTGACCATGATCGCGGTCTCGCCACCGACCTCGAGGTTGTAGTGGTCTCCGGTCCTGGTCCCGGTCGAGTAGACGACCGCATAGCCATCCGACAGGCCGAACTCGTCGAGCATGCGCTCGTCGTCCGGATCGCCCTGGTAGTGGCCGATGCCGACCCCGCCCTGGAAGCGGTACATCAGCCGGTCGTTCCAGGCGGAGAGGTCCGCCGGCTCGTCCTCATCGCCGGGATCGGGCGCGGGGGAGGGGATGGCGATCGAGTAGACGAACCGGTTGATCGTCCCGCGCTCCCAACGGACGATGAACGGGATCTCCTCGCCGTCGATCGTGGTGGTCCTGGCGATGTCCTCCGTGTCCGGTGGCTCCTCGGGGTCGTAGTGCTCGAAGCCGCTGGAGGCACCAGCCGGGCGGTAGAGGTAGCTGACCAGGGTGTCCATGGCGCAGTCGTCGGCCTGATCGGCCTCGTGCAGACGAGGGCCACCGTCGACGCCGGTCGCCTCGAGGTCGCCCTCGGTGCTACAGCCGAAGGGCTGCTGCTGCGGACCGGAGAACATCGGCCCGCTGCTGGGATGGTTGGTCAGCGTGAGGGTGGTCCGCCGGCCACCCTGCTGCGACCCGGCACCGCGGGCACGGTCGGGGGCGATGCGCGCCATGACCTCGGACTCGCCCTCGGGCAGACCGTCGACGACTCCTTCCAGGTCGCCGTCGTCGGTCGGGGTGAAGGCACCGGTGACATCGTCGTCGTCGAGGGTGACCTCGACCGCCTCTGGGTCGGTGCCCTCGGGGAGGTGCACCAGCAGGCGGGCGTCGCCACCCGAGACGAACTCGGGCGGGCTGGACAGCACCTCGATGTCCAATGCGTGGTCCGGGGTGCCACCGGAAGGCTGGCCGGGCGCCGCCCGGTCGGGTGGGCCACCACCCTGGCCGTCTGGAGCGGCCGACGACGCGGCCGGCAGCAGCGCTAGCAGCAGCGCAGCGGCCACCACCGCCACGCCCCCGGTCCGTCGCAACTCGAAACGTGCCCGCTCACCCATGGGTATCCCCCTCCCGACACTGTGGCCGGCTCCCGACGACCACACCGCCTCCGTAGACGCGGCTCGTTCACTCAAGCGCCGTCGGTGTGGAGCGTCAAGGGACCCAGCAGCACCCGGTCGACGATCCGGGTGGACAGCACCCGGCCAGCCCAGGTCCGGGTGCACCGTCGGTGCCGTCGAAGGACGACCGAGGGGCGGGCTCGTTGCCCGCCCGTCGGTCACTCCGGGGTGTGTGTCGGGAGGTTCACTCGAACAGGTACTCGTAGACGCCCCAGCCGTCGCCGTCCGTCTCGAGGTAGTCGACGCCGGTGACCTCGCCATCGTCGATGAGGTCCACTGCGTCGGGCGACGAGCGGAAGGACACCTCGCCGTCCGCCTCGATCGGCAGGATCGACCAGTTGTCGTCAGCCGGCTCGGTGATGGGGGTGGTCTCGAGGACGTAGCTGATGAGGACCGCCCGGTTCGCCTCGTCCGAGTTCACGATGGTGTGGGTGCCGTCCAGATGGGGGAAGTCCCCGCCACCACCGGCGCGGTAGTTGTTGGTGACGACGGCGAAGTCCATGTCCGAGGTGAGCTCCTCGTCCTCGAAGGTCGCGTTGACGATCCGCTCGCCCACCGGTTGGGTCACGTCGATCTGGTAGTCGATCCCATCGATGACGTCCCAGTTGTACGGCGGGAAGCCCTCATCGACGAGCTCTTGGTCGCCGGTATCGTCGGGATCGATCTGGTGGAAGTTCTGCGCAGCGTGCTCGAGCCAGTCGATGACCTGATCACCGTCGAGCTGCACGATGCGGATCTCGTTGGGGTAGATGTAGAGGTCGGCGAGGTCACGGATCGACACCGGCCCCTCCGGGATGTGGGTGTAGTCCGAGGGCCCCTCGCGTCCAGCTCGGAACGGTGCCGCAGCCGCGATGACCGGCAGGTCCTCGTACTGCGTTCCGGCGAGGCGGTCCTCGCCCCACCAGATCTGAGCCTCGTTGACGATCTCGAGCGCCTTGGAGTCCATCGTCCGCGAGAAGTAGTGGCTGATCGGCACCTCGGTCTCGCCCACCTCGCTGCGCACGTACTCGACCGTGGCCTGGTGGTGCTCGTCGACCGCGTCGACGACCGCCTCATGCTCTGCGGTGTCGGCGGTGACAGAGAGGTTCTCCGCCCACCCGTCGCTCACCGACCATTCGCCCTTGTGGCGGGTCAGCTCGAGCTGGATCTTGCCGAGGTGATCACCGAACGAGCCCGGCATCACCGCCGGGACGCCGTGGATCAGGCCACGCTCGTTGTCGAGCCCCTCGACGTCGTCGTAGGACTCGTCGCCGGGGAACAGGCCATGTGCGTGGCCGAGCATGATGGCGTCGAGTTCGTCCTGGAACTCCTCGGCAGCGGACCACAGCCAGCCCTCGCCCTCCGGGCCGATCTCACCCTCGGCGCCGTCTTGGAGGCCCTTGCCCGAGTGGGCGTTGAGCACGGTCACGTCCACGCCCTCGTCCTCGAGCTCCGGGAGGTAGCGCTCCAAGGCGTCCATCGCCGGGATGGTGTCCACCAGACCCTCGAGCTTCTCACCGTGCCAGGTCATGATCCCAGGAGGGGTGATGCCGATCACACCTACGCTCAAGGGCCGTCCGTCGACCTCGGTGTCGATGACGACATACGGGTCGACCAGGGGCTCGTCGGTGATGTCACCGTCCTCGTCGACGCGGAACACATTCGCGCTGATCGAGGGGAAGTCGGCGTCACCGAGGATCTGCTCGAGGAACTCGAGACCGAAGTCGAACTCGTGGTTGCCCAGTGTCGCCGCGTCGTAGCCCATCACGTTCATCGCGGCGATGGTTGGGTGCACCTCATCCTCCCCGAGTGGCTCCACCGACGCTACGAACTCGCCGATGAACGCGCCCTGGATGTTGTCACCGGCATCGAGCAACAGCGTGTTGTCGTGCTCCGCACGGGCCTCCTCGACCAGGGTGAAGGTCTTAGAGAGCCCCAGGGAGTCGGCGCTCGTGTCGTTGTAGTAGTCCCACGCTCGCAGATGCGCGTGGATGTCTGTGGTCGCAAGCAGCGCGAGATCATGCGTCGGCGGCCCTTGAGGGTTGGCGCGGCCCTCGCTGGCCACAGCCGCGATGCAACGACCAAGGTTCTTGAAGCCGAGCTCCTGCCAGCCACCGTCGCGGCACTCGGTCTTGCTCTCCGGCTGGTCGTCGGCCTGCGCAGGTGCGGTCTGCACCACCATCAGCACAGCGCCGATCAGCGCCAACATCGCGAGCAAGGACGTGGCACGGAACAAGCGTTCTCGCCCGGGGGTTACCGAGGGAGTCATCGGATGTCCTCTCATCTCGCGGGTGTGTGAGGTACCGACCCACGACCGCGTGGGAGCTCGACCTGGCAACGAGGGCACAGGAAGACCGGCGCATCGCACCGCTGGCCGAGCGGAAGAGCGGCCCGCCATTCGCACGCATCCCCCGGCTCAGCAGCGGCCACGCTGGCCACACGCTCCTGCAGCTGGTCGCGACCATCGCAACCACGCGCATCGGGATCGGCTCCTTGAGCGTCCGACCGCAGGTATGCCGCGACCACCCCCCAAGTACCCCCGACGTTCTCGAGGTGGCCCTACCACGACCCCGGCTGCCAGCGCGCACACGGGGACGTTCGTCCCGGGACGTGGAAGGTCTGAGCCGCCGATGGGGACGTGACGATCAAGACCGGCGCCGACGGCAGCGGCTCGCGCGACCCGGCTACGTCTGTGAGTGGCTCGGACGTTGTCACCGGCATGCGAAACGCCCCCGCGGCGAACGGGGGCGTTCGGGCGATTCTGACGTCCGCGGGGCGCTGGACCCTATCGCGACGTGGTGGGCGAGGGAGGACTGTCCTCCGCCAGGCAGGGGACCTCCCCTGATCCGGTGGGCAAGTGGCCGTCGGCGGCGGTGTCGGGGTGGGTCGGGGTGCTCATCGCTGCTCCTTGTCCGTGGTGGCGGTCGCGCTGGTAGGGGTGCCCTCCAACGTAGAAGCGCCGCGGTCGGGTGGGTCGGGACGGTGCGCAGGGGCGTGGGCCGCTGGCGCGATGGGCGGGTCGGCTCGGTGTCGGCGACGTGGCCGGCTGCGCCGGGGGATGCGTCCGGGACGGTGGCGTCGCTGCTCGAGATCAGGCGGTTCGAAGGCCCGTGGGCTCTGGCGTGGCTGAGAACGGCGCAGCGCTCTGCGACGGGGTGGCCGCCAGGACGGGGGCGGGCTCGACGCGACGCCACCTGGGTGGCCCCCGGGGTGCGCTGGTCTCCTGCCGGTCTGAGCCGGTGGCGGGCTCGGCGACAGCGACCTAGCACGGCGGCGGAAGCAGCAGCCCGACAGACGTCGCCGGCGTCAGCACGTCCCACG